>NZ_DATBQF010000071.1:0-17745 GCF_036560965.1 Methylosinus sp.
CACCCGTTGATAAGTTCTGCCTTCATGCATGGCTTCAAGCATGGAATGATCCAACGCCCGACCCTCCTCTGGCCAAATCACTTGAAGAGGATCGCGCGTCACTCAAACTTTTTCGAGGTGGGACGCTCGCACCGCTTACGAGTATTCGACCGGCGATCGTCTCGCGATCATGATCGATGCTTTCAGGAGTCATTTGGCTGCGTCGGTGGATGGGGCCGCGACATGGATGGACGCGCTCGATGCTTTCGAAGGCATCGGACAGATTCCGCTCATGACCGTCCACAAGAGCAAGGGGCTTGAATACGACACCATCGTTTTCGTAGGCCTCGATGATCAGGCGTGGTGGGCGCATCGACCTGGAAATGCCGAGGGACTCGCTACATTCTTCGTCGCGCTGTCCCGTGCTAAGCAAAGGGCGATCTTTGCCTTCTGCCGCGAGCGCGGTCAGCGCCAGCGTGTGGCGGAACTCTTTCAACTTCTGACCGACGCCGGCGTGCGGGAGATCGCGACATGAGCAGGCTTGAAGATCTGGCCGAACGCCTTGCCTTAATCTTCCAATACCGTGCGACTGCCCATGGATCCGAAGCCGCTACACTAGACGCGCCGACTTCTGTTCCCGTAGCGATCGCGCCTCTGGACCTATGACAATTTCCGAAACAGGTTCTGACTCGAAGCGACTCGATTTGACTCGTTTTGTCTCGAAGTGACTCGATTGTCCGAGAAGTGCTCTTCAGTTTTCGGTCTGACGCGGCGATTTCCGCTCCTTGTAACGGGGGCGCATCGATTTTGAATGGGTGAAGCGGCTTCGATTCACGCGCCCGCATGGGGCGCGATGTGTAAGACACGAGAAGGCGTAGTCCCTTGAAAATCTCCCTCGCCATGACCTCCTCGCAGCGGGAAGACCTGCGCGCCCAATAATGGTGAGCCTTGCCCCAGAACGGTATGGACGAGCAGGCTGCGATCCAGGCGTCCGTTTCGGGCCTCGCAGGAGGTTTCCGGCACCAGCAAACACGCGTGGCATGCCGCGCCTTGTAGCGGGTAGTCCTCGTTTCCACGGGCCTGTTCCGCGCAGACGGGGTCGTTGGAGCACAGCGAAAGGCGGCTTGCCGCTCTAGCGAGGAGCGCACCGATGTCGTGTGCACGTTCGCTCAAGCCACCTAAAGTGCCCTGGCCACCCGCAGCCGACGTATAGATGAGAATGCCGAAGCGATCGGGTTGGGCTGCGCCGCTGGAATAGACTCTCTCCTTGAGAGAGGAGAGCGGGTAGCCGCATTCGAGCGCCAGTTCTGCCATGAGCGAATGTGAAAGGGAGTGAAGCGCCCAATAGGCCACGCCGAGGTGCTTTGGCGGCCGACCGAAGCGTCGAGCGTCTTGGTCCTCGCGGTGGCGGAGCTGATCCGAGATGTCTCTCGTCTCGGGTCTTTCCCGCCATTCATTGACGAACGGGGCGGATATATGGAGGAAAATCCCTTCGCCGAATTGCTCGACGGCTGGGAGCCATTCGACGTTTCTCGCGAGATCAGCGCAATCGACGTTGAGCTGAATTTCTTCGAGCTCGCATTCGCCGGCAGTCGGCGGCGGGTCGAGCCGCGTGAAACCATAGAGGCAGATCACCTCGCGCAGCCGATGCACCTTGACGACATTCTGAAGGAACGCGTCCCAAGGGGCTGTGAGGCTGAGGCTGTCGCGCGGAAGCGTCTCGGCATAGAGGTGCGAGCCGGCCTCCGGTCGACCGAGCACGGGAGCGCCGGAGGCGAGAAGATCGAATTCGGGGATCTTGGGATTGTCGACGTGTCCCGCCTCGACGGCGTCTCCAGCTTCGAGGGCGCTCATGATCTCGGCGTCGGAAAAGTCTTTGAACGCCTCCTTCGTCTGCGGGATCGTCCGCAAGACCTGCAAGAAATTCGGCAGAACCCGAATGCCGTCGATCGTCGACCGATGTTCGGCGATCGTCTGCCGCACGCGGTCGTCGGATTTAATCAGCGAGATCAGGTTCACGGTCTGCGCAAAATAAGTATTGGTCGCGGATCGTGGCAGTAGATGCAGGCTTTCTACACACGTTTCTTCGGCGATACGGCGCGGCGTCAGCCAGGGGCTCTGGCAGGTGCAGCCGCCGAGAAACTTAGGCTTATAGAGATCGGCCAGCGTCACCGATGCGCCGCAGGTGCATCGCACCGAAATATCGGAGGGATCGGAGCTGACGCCGCGTTCGACCCAGAACATCGGCTTGCGGCAACTGTGGTCGCCGTTTCGATGCGCCAGCCTGCGCCAGTCGATATCCTGGAGATGCCCCCTCGCGCAGGCCCCGACGAAGCGGATCGGGTTCACCTGGGATTTCTGGGAGTCGCCCCTGTAGCTCAGCTTACCAAGGCTGTTCACGGTCAGGTCTGCGAACTCGACGATTCGCCTGCGCTTCTCCGTCGTCGGCGCTTTGCCGTCCGCCTCGTCGCCATCGGCGTCGTCGACGACGAACCATGTCGGAAACAGCCGGACTTCGACGCCCGGCGCGTTGCCGTCGCGTCGATCCTCGTCGAACACCGGAGGCTGGCGCAATCCTTGGAAGGTCGAGCTCAGCTTGCCGCCGAGCTGTTGGCGCAGGAGCGCGACGAGACGCTCCTCTTCGATCGGACGCCAACTCGGCCCGAAACGCCAATCCTGTAGGCCTCCCACCACGACTGCATGCTCGGGAAGGTCGAGCATGGCGCCGGGACCATAGGTCAGCAGGAGCTGGCTGAACGTCTGCGTAACATCTGTCATTTTGCGTTCGCGGTCATAAAGGGAGAGCCGTCCGGCGATCTCAGCTTCATTAGGGAAACAGGCTCGGTGTCGCGCATGGAGCGCGCGGCGACGAACCATTCGCGCTCGGGCTCCATGTTAGGTTGCCGCTCGAACGGAGCCTGAAGGAGACGGCGGACCGCTTCCTCATTCGCATAGGCGAAATCGCCGCCGTTCGCGGTCAGCCGATCGGCAAAGCGCGCCCATGCGTCGCGGAGCTCGTCGAGGCGCGCGAGGCATATTTGCAGCGCGTTCTCATCTTGCCCAGCCGTTCGCATTTTTCCTTCGAGCGCATCGCGAACGCGTTGATAGGCGCCGGCGTTGGCGGCGATGCGCGCGGCCGCTTCATTGGGGGTGAGATCGGGCTCGACATGCCGCGCGGCCGCGACGAGCATCGCGGCCAAAGCGCGATCGAGCGCGCGCGGCGCGAAGGGCGTGACGCTCGTCGCCTCCACGGCGCGATAAAAGCTCATATGGAAGGAGCGGAACTGCTCATAATGCGTTCGGTCGCGCGGCTTGTGGATGTTCAGCAGCGTGACGACGAGGCCCGGCTTGAAAAATTCGCGCCCGACGCGCGAGGTGGCCTGAATATACTCCGCCGCGGTCTTCGGCTGCCCCTGGACGACCATCAGACCGAGCCGGCCGATATCGAGACCGACCGAGATCATATTGGTCGCGAGCGCCACATCCACGGCGTTCTTGTCGCGCGCCGGATAGCCGAGGCGCTTGCGGGCTTCGGACACTTGGTCCGTGCTGTAGCGGGAGGTGAGCTCCTGGATTTCTCGCAGCGTGCGGTCGGCGAAAGGCGCGCCGACCGGCTCGCGGCGGATGCGGCTGCGGCCGTAGGAGGTAAGATGCGCGCGCACCTCGTCGTCGACGATGCGGCGCGCGCCGCCGAGCTCCCGCAGGGCGTTGAAATAGCACAGCGCCGTTAGATAGGGGTCGGCCGGATCGTCGACGCCGCCCGAAGACAGAGCCGCGGCGCCTGCGAGCAAAGTCTGCAAGCTGCGCAGGAAGACGAGCTTCGGGCCACGCCCCGGCGAGGCGACGCCGAGATAGAGGCGCGACGGCGTTTCCCGATCCGCTTTCGCGAAGAAGGAATCGCCGCGCTGGACGCCCGGCGGCGGAAAGATCGCCGTTCGGTCGCGGCCGAAGAGATTGCGGATTTGCGCCTCGGCGCGCCGGACCGTCGCGGTCGATGCGACGATCTTCGGCCCGCGCCTTTCGCCATTGATCTGCCGCGAGGCAAGCAGATCGAACGCCGTCTCATAGAGCCCGGCGATGGTGCCGAGCGGCCCGGAGATGAGATGCAGCTCGTCTTGAATGATGAGGTCGATCGGACGCAATTCGCAGCCGATCGGCCGACCGCCACGGGGCTCGTCGGCGCCGTAGAAGCCGAGCTCGTCGCGCCGTTCGACATGGCCGAAGAACGCGCCGGAGCGGCCCTCCCAGGGCACATTGGCGAATTTGTCGACCGTCGCGATCATGAAGGCCGGCAGGCGGCGGTAGATTTCCTCGTCGACGACGACGACCGGCAAGCGCGTATCGGAAAATGCGCAATCCTCACCATGGCAATAGATGTCGAGCCGTTGCGGCGTCGAGGCGTTGGGATGGAGCCGAAAACTGTCCCTGTTGAAATCCGTTCCGCACCAGGGGCAAGATTTCAGCGGGGCCGGCGCCGGGCCGCGCCCTTTGCGATGCTCGTCGAGCCAAAAGACCGCCGTGCCGGGCTTTCGGTTCCTGGCCGCGCCGAGACGATTCGGCGTCGCGGCGGAGCCGACCCATAGGCCGATCTCGATCTCCCAATCGCCGAGCCGCTTGCGCTCTTTGCGCTCCAACTCCAGCGCGCAGACGAGACCGGCGGCGCGCTGGAGCTGATCGAGCGTCAGCAGCCGCAGCGTATAGCGCATGACCACCGACAGTCCGGCTCCGTCGTAGCCAGGATTGGCGAGCCGGCGGCGGGCGATGGCGAAGGCGGCGAGGCCGAGATAGGCCTCGGTCTTGCCGCCGCCCGTCGGAAAGAACAGAAGATCGACGATCGCGCGATCCTCATGGGTCGGATCGACCAGCCCGTCGAGATTGAGCAGGATGAAGGCGAGCTGGAACAGCCGCCAGCTCGGCTCCTTCGGCGGCTTGCCTTCGGCGATGGCGCGGCGCCGATTGGAGAGCGCCATGGCGCGATTCATGACGCCGAACGCCTCGCGGCTCATCGCGTCTTTTTTCAGCAAGGCGATGCCGGCCTCGATGCGCCGGCGCGCGGTCTCTATTCCAGCGAGGCAGGTCTGCGCTGTCTCGCGCCGCCGCACGCCGTCGAGTGGGCCGACGAGCGTCGATTGGCTCTTCGCCCAGAGCGCATATTCGACCGGCAGAGCGGCGAGCGCGGCGTCGACGGCCGCGACATCTTCGGCGGCCTCGGCCAATCTCTCCATGCTGCGCTCGACGCCTGCGAGGGGGATGTCCGACCCGAGCTTCTCCACCTCCTGCGCGGGCAGCGGATTGGTGAAGACGGTCGTGACGCGCCCCTCGACGGCTGGCGCCCAATCGCCCGAGCTATTATGGCCGACTGCGTAGGAATAGACGTCGCAATAATGGAGATCGGCGAGCCGCTCGTCGAAATCTCGCGCATCATAGGAGGCGCGGTCGTCGCGTGGGGCGAAGCCGCCGGGGAAATCGAGCTGCAATCGCGCCTGGAAGCAGAAGGCGACATCGCCGAAACGGCTCAGCGTTCGCGCGCGCTTGTTGACGAGGAAGACCGAGACGGCCAGCAGCTCGCGCCTCACCCCGTCTATGCCGGCCGTCGCCGTCTCGCGGACGGAGACGACGAGCTCGAGGCCGCCGCCCGGCGCCATGGGCGCGGCGCTGTCCGGCACGATCAAAGGCGGCTCGATATTGCCGGCGCGGATCGGCAGCGTCAGCCGCTCCTCGCGGGGGATGCGCCGCCAATCGACCTCATTGGCGGCGGGAAATTTCGGCTTCTCGCCCTTCGCCTCGGCGCTTTCCCGCGCGGCGGGGAGGAAGACGGCGTCGTCGAGCCGCGGCTCGGTCACATAGTCGCCCCAGGTCACGCGGACCTGCAATTCTTTCGCGTCGCGCGGCAGCAGCACAGTGAGGCCGAGCGACGAGGCCGCAAAGGAGCGCACCGGCGGCCGCTCGGAGCCCGCGCCGTCCTCGGAGCCGGCGCCTCCGGGCGCGCCGATCTCCATGCCCTCGCTGCCGCGCTGCGCCTCGAGCCGCAATTCGGCGCTCTCTTCCTCCGCGACCTCCGTTTCTGGGGCTCTCGCCGTGGGGGCGTCGCGGCGCGGGCCGAGATAGCCGGTGAGATACCAGGTCGAGGGATTGACGCCGGAGAGGATTTCGCGCGCGAGATCGGGGTCGAGATCGGGATGCGGGCCGACGAGATCGCGGCGCAGAAGCTCGATGAGGCGATCACGCGCCTCGACCGGAGAGCGCGGCTTCGGCAGGTCGGAAAGACGATCCTTCGGCGCGATTTCGGAGGCGGCGGGAGAGGGGAAAGCGATTTCGTTCATTTCATAAATCCGAACCTGCCGGAACTGTATCACCCGGCCATGGGCGCGCAAATGACTCGCTTTTCGACGAAATCACGACAGATCGAGAGCATCCTGCGCTTCGTCCGCCTCCTCGGCGGAGCGGCGCGCGGCGCGCTCGGGCGCGAGGCCGGCGGCGACCTCCTCGGCGTGGCGCTCGGCGTTCAGCGCCAGCAGGCGGGCGAGCACGCGGTCGCGCTGCTCGGCCGGCCAGAAATAGCGGTTCTGATAGGTGTGGTCGTCCTCGGTCTCCTCGGTCAGGAACTGCGGGCGCAGCTCCTCGGCGAGATCGTCCCAGCCATAGGCGCGCAGCACGGCGCGATCCATCTCGTCATGCAGCTCGCGCAGGCGGCGGATCGGCTCGCCGCGCTCGTCCGATTTGTGGAAGCGATTGTAGGTCTTGGTCATCCCCTCATTGGCCGCGATCATCAGCGCAGCGCGATGGTCGTGATAGGCTCGGCCCGCAGCCTCTATCCAAGCGCGGGCCTCATAACTGGATGGGAAAGGGAAAGTTTCGAAACAGTCATCTTTTACATAGGTGAGGCGGTCCTCAAGCGTTGTACCTACAAACCTGGCCCAAACTTCGTGTGCCCGTGATTGTAGAACAGCAAATAGTCCAAACGATTCTATCGCCAAGACGTTCAAGTTCTGTGAGTAAATAAAACCGGTCGGCAAAAATGCGAACGCATGATGTGGCGTGGCCTTGCTTGACACGACGATCACATGCTCAAGTCCAGCAATTTTTGTATACAGCCCAGGACGCTTTTCTGCATATTGCCACCATCTTTCTCGTAAAGCGTCTCTTGTTTGCAGATCTCGAATTGGTTTTACCCTTCGAAGAATAATCTCGATAAGATCTGGCCAGTCCTCGGCGACGCTATAAGGATAATCATTCGGAACTACCCCTTCACGCAGACACTTTGTTTTTTCAGCATCATTCGAAGAAAACCAAGACAGTAAGCCGGGATCTTTCCTCAATGGACGATCAAAGAAGTCAATTGCGTAACGATGGTGGGCATGTGTAGGCGAAGTTGTAACCTCCTCGCCGCCGATCAGGGGCATGATACATGTGCGGTTATGTTGATCTCCGGCTATCAGACGCTCCATTTCACCAATCGATTCCGTCTCACCCTTGGCTGCCGCTGTATTGTCGAAGGTGAAACCCTTTCCGAGCAAAATTGAGCCTTGAAAAGCTTTACCCGAATTAGCGGATAAGCGTGCCGGAGCATCGTCGAGATCACCAACAACGAGATAGGCTGAAATACGAGCAACCACTCGACCATTCAGAATGGGCGCCCGCGCTTCTTCTCCCTTATGCACGTGGACAATGGATACGACGACGGCCGCGCCTTCGTTGGGCCATTGGTAGCGCTTTATCGCGCGGTAGATCGCGCCGCCCGCGCGCAGGATCGCCGCGAGGCCGGTGTCGCGCGTGTCGCCCTGTCCGATGGTATTGGTCGCGATCAATCCGAAGGCGCCGCCCTCGCGCAGCAGGCCAAAAGCGCGACGAAAGAAATGCGCGACGAGATCGGCGTTGCCATGCGCGCCTTCGTGCAGCGTTTGCAGCCAGGGGAGATAGCGCGGGCCGGAAGCGGCGGAGATCGTGTTCTTGCCCGCGAAAGGCGGATTGCCGACGATGGCGTCGAAGCCCGGATTCTCGCGCGCGAATACTTCAGGGAACTCGATCTCCCAATGAAACGGGCGCCAGCCCTCCTCGGCGCGAAGGGCCTCGCCTTTCCGGTGAAGCCGATCCCAATCGGGCGTGAGCGATCCCGCGATCCAGCTTTCGACCTTTTGCCGCTCGGCCTCCCGCCCGCGCGGCTTGTCGGCGGAAAAGAACGCCGCGATCACCGCATCGCCGACGATGCGCGCCGGCTCGCTCGCATCCAGAACGCGCGAATAGCGCGCCGCCTGCGCCTCGATGCGCACATCGTCGCCGGCGTTGCGGATTGCCTCGCGCCCTTCCAGGGCACCCTCCACCGCCTTTTTGATCGCGTCGCGAAATAGCGGCAGGCCGGGCTTGGAAGCGTCCCAATGCGCCGCCGCGATCTCGTCGTGCGTGAGGCCGACAAGGCTGTCGCCGGATTTCAGCGCATGGTCGAGAAAGGTGAATTCATGATCGCGCGCCAACGTCGCCAGCCAGAGGGACAGGCGCGCGAGATCGACGGCCATCGGATTGCGGTCGACGCCATAGAGGCATTTCTGCGCGACGAGCCGGCGCGCATGCAGCGCCTCGTCCTCGTCCGGCGGCACGATGGGCTTTTCGGCGCCGTACATGTTCCAGGCCTGCTCGAGCCTTTGTCCGAGCTGGCGGCAGGCCTCGACCAGAAAGGCGCCGGAGCCGCAGGCCGGATCGAGAATTTTCAGGCTCAGCACCGCCTCGGGCGAGGCCCGCTCGCCGATCCGCTCGAAAGCCGGCTCCAGCGCATGGCGCACGATCGGCTCGGTGAGCGAGCGCGGCGTGTAATGCGAGCCGGAGCGGCGACGCTCCTCGGTCGGCTGGAGAAAGGGCGCGCCGGGTCCGATGGGCGTCGCCTTGGGCGAGGCGCGCTCGTCGACGAGAGTTCCGAAGGCTTCGACGAGGGCGGCGACGTCGCCGGCCTCCTTCACCGCCTTGGCCTGTTTCGCCGAGAGCTTGATCGATTTCTCCTTGAGCCATTTCTGCCGGTCGGCCGGCTTTTGCGCCAGCAGCGTGTCGAGGCCGATGAAGGTCGGGAGCTTTTTTTCGTCCTTCAACGCGATCATGCGCTCGCGCGCGCGATCGGTCGTGAAGCCCATGACGGTCTCATAGACCGAGCCGATCGATTCCACATCGAGCGAGCGATAGGACAGGCGCTCTCGGATTTTCTCGTTCGAGAGGCTGCGGCCCTCGATCGTCATCAGCCCATGCAGAATGCGCAGGATGCAGCCGTCGGAGACCGGGAGGACGGTCGCGTCTTCGCGGCCCTGGCCTTTCTCGCGGCCCTCGAGGAAGGGGAAGCCCTCTGGATCGAAGAGCTTGCCGCCGCGGCCGGTGACCCAGCCGGGATAGCCCGCGTGAATGAGGCGGAACACGGCGAGGAGCTGGCCCCAGCCGCCGCGCCGATCGTCCATCGTATCGGGATTGAGCGCCTCGTCGGTGAGGAGGCGCATGTAGAGGGTCTTGATCGAATAGCCCTTTTCCCAGAGCTGGCGGAGCGACGGATCGGGGGAGGAGGGGAGAAGATCGCGGTCCTCGGCATAGAGGAGGAACACCAGCCGCATGAGGCAGGTGAGCAGGCCTTCGTAAAGATGCTGCGGGTTGCTCTCCGCGAGCGCCTCGATGCGCTCCGGCGCCGCCCGGTGCAGGCCGCGCAGCAGCTCGTGCAGCGCGCCGAGCACCTGTCCCGAGAGCTTTTCGGAAACTTCGTTCTGCGCGGCGCGCGAGGCCTCCAGCAGCGCCCGCAGGCGCGTCTCCGGCGCGCCGGAGAAAAAGGCGCTGCGGCCGAGACAGAGCTTGAGGCCGGCGAGCATGGGGCGGCCCTCGACCCGGCCGAGCGGCGCGAGCGGCCAGGAGAGCCAGCCGGCCGTCTCGCCGCGCGGCGCATAGACGAGCCGCAGCGTGTTGCGCGCGACGAGCAGGCCGACGCCGACATTGGTTTCGCGCAGCAGGCGCTCCAGCCGCTGATGCGGGCTCGCCTCCCACTCGCTCGACGGGAACTGGTTGCGGTCGTCCGCCTCGAGCGAGGGATGCAGCATCACAAGCGCCTGGGCGGGAACGCCCTCCGGCGCGTCGCCCTTCCATAGGACGACCATGTCCGGCGCGAGCAGCGTCTCATGCTCGGGAACGGTGACGGTGAGCTCCGGCGGGATCGGCGGCCCGCCGGGGGCGCCGGCGACGAGCTTCGCCGACCACTCCAGCACGGTCTCGAAGAAGCGCCAAGCGTCGTCCAGCTCGAACAGCCGATCGTCCTCACGCCGCGCATCGGTCGGAAGGCCGAGCGCTCGCGCGGCGTCTTCCGTGTCGAGCGGCGTCTGGCGGATGGGGTTGAGGCCCCTCTCGCGCAGAATATTGGGACCGACGACGAGCCCCTCCGGCTGGAGATAATTCAGCCATTCGACGGTTTCGTCCGGGCGCGCCTGATAGGTCATGGTCTCGTTCAGTTGGTCGCGGGCCAAAGGTATATGAGGGCGATCGGCTCGAGTCGACGCGCCTGCACCTCATAGCCCTGGCGCACTTTCTCGGGCTCCGTCGCCAGCTCGTCCTGGAGCCGGACGAGCTTGCCGTCCCAGGAGCGGCGGTCTGCCTCGAACTGCCGCATCTCCCTTTCGATCTGCTTCTTCATCTCTTCCGCCGAGGGACCGAAGAGATCGCCCTGCGCAGGCGGCGGCGGGGGCGCTTTTTCGCGAATGGCGTCGCGCACCTTGTCGATCTGCCGTTGCAGCAGAGCGGAGAGCGCCTCGGCCTCGCGACGGCCGTTCTCGGCGAGTTCTCGGGCCGCCTCGGCCTCCGACGCCGCGGCGCGGGTCTCGAGATGCGGGCGCAGGTCGGCGATGTCGCGCTCCACGCTCTGTTGCAGGCGATGGATGACGCCCTCCGTAGGGGAGCGGCCGTCGCGCAAGCCCTCGGCGAGATGTTTGATCGTCGCGCCTTCGCCGGCTTCACCGAAAGGCGCGAGCGGGCCTTTTTCGCGTCCCGTGTCACGCCAGGCGGCGGTGATCGGGATCATCTCCTCATGCAGCCGCCGCGCGCCAGGGCCAAAGAGCGAGAGTCGGCCGACCAGCACCACGCGCGGCGCAGCGTTGTCGCCGACGATCGCCGTCACCCGGCCGACGGAGGCGCGGAAGCCCTGGCTGATGAAGCGCGAGATGAGCCGCTTCACGAGGCGATGCTCGAGGTGAAGCTGCACCACGTCCTGTGGCTCCGGCTCCCCTTCGGGGATGCGGGGCGGCTCGAAGACGAGGCTGCGCACGGGCGTCTGACGCCGCCATCGCGCACGTTCCTTCGGATTTGATGGTCGGCCGGGCCGGAGCTCGTCGAAGAGCGACGCCCAGCTCGCATCCTTCGAGAAGCTCGGCGCGTCCGGATCGAGCTTGACCGCCTCGGCGATGCTCGCCCGTCCCGGCTCGAAGACGGCGCCGACGTCCTCGAGAGCCACCTCGACGACGCGGCGAATGTCGGCGCCTTTGACGCCGACGCGCAGGGTCGCTCGATCGAGCGCGCGCTGGAGCCTGACCTCCTCGTCCTTCAGGCGCGCGATGCGACGCTCCGACTCGTCTCCCAATTCACGTTCGGCGATGTTCACGCGCTCGGACTGCGCGTCATCGAAGGACGCCGCCAAGCCGGCGGCGTCGCGCCGACGAATGCCTTCGCGGGTGAGCGTCTGCTCCATGCGCATTCGCAGCACCTCACCCGCGGCACCGAGCTGGCGTCGGATCACCTCGGTCTTGCGCACCAGGGCGTCCAGCACGCGGTCCTCCTCGCGCTGGTCGTAGATGAAATATCGGCAAGACACGACCTTGGACGGTTGCAGCTTGCGGTCGATGCGTCCGTTGCGCTGTTCGAGGCGTGAAGGATTCCAAGGCAGATCGACATGGATCAGGTCATGACAGCGCGCCTGGAGGTTCAAACCCTCCCGGGCGGCGTCGGTGCAGACGAGGATGCGCACGGGCTCCTGATCGAAGGGCGCGTTGAAGGCGATCTTGATGCGGTCCCGCTCCTCGAGGCTCGTCTGGCCGGTAAAGACAAGAATGCGTCCCCTGATGTCCACGCGGCCGTGGCTGCGTTGCAGCAGACCTTCCTCGAGCCGAGCGACGAGCCAACGGCGCGTGTCGTCCCATTCGGTGAAAAGAATCAGCCGTCGGTCGCGCCAAGCGTGAGAGGCGTCCAGCATCTCGGCCTGCATCCAGTCGAGGATCGCGCCGATGCGGGCGTCCGGCGCGTCGCGCTCCGCATTGCTGATCGCGAGCATCCGATCGACGTGGGCGATCGCGGCGTCGAGATCCTTCAGCTCCCCTTTGGCCTGAGCCGTCGCCTCCTCGATCAAGTCATTGTCGCTCGACAATTCCGGGGGCAGCTCATAGTCATTCTCCTGTTGCGCCTCTCGTTTCCGGAGCAGCGTCTTGCGGTGCGTGCGCAAGGAGCGATCGAACGCCGCGATAGAGGAAAACAGCCGCTGCTGAAGGTTAGAGAAGAGGAAACGGGCCTTCGCACCGCCGGCCGCCGCCTCGCGATATTCGTCGAGCATCGCGGCGAGACGCAATTCCGGGGCGTCTTTGGGAAGACCATCGATTCGAATGGGCTCGACGCGCCTCTCCGGCAACGGATGTCCAAGGCGACGTAAATCCTCCTTCAGGCGCCGGACCATCACCGGTTCCAATTCCTTCGCCTCGACGTTGATGCCGCGTGTAAACCGCTGCGGGTCGAGGATTTCGAGCAAGGTGGCGAAAGAGTTCGAGTGGCCGTTGTGCGGCGTCGCCGAAAGGAACAAGCGATGCTCGAAGAGACCGGCGATTTCTCGGACCGATCGCGTGAACTGGCTTTCCACGGCCCATGCAGCCCCCGATGCGGGCGCGGCGTGATGCGCCTCATCGAGGATGAGCAATGATCCGGGACGGAAACCCGACATGATGTCCCGGAGACCATTCGTATAGGCGTCGTCGGAGAGGACGCTGTGCGAGACGATGAATCTCGACCCGACGCTCCACGGATTGGCTGAAAAGCCTCTGGTGCGACGCGTTTCGAGAAGATGCTCACGATCGACGATCGTGAAGTCCAATCCGAATTTCTGCGCAAGCTCATCCTGCCATTGGAGCAGCATCGACGCTGGCGCCGCGACCACGATCAATTCGATGCGTCGCCGTAGCAAGAGTTCGCGAACGATGAGCCCGGCCTCCACCGTCTTGCCGAGCCCGACGTCATCCGCGATCAGCAAGTTCACACGCGGCAGCTCGAGCGCCTTCGCGAGCGGGAGGAGCTGGTAGGAGTCCAAACGGATCCCCGCGCGAAACGGCGCCTGAAAGAGCTTCCTGTCCGCAGCCGTAGCCGATCGCCATTCCGTCGCGCGAAGATATGCGCCGAGATGCTGGGGCCCCTCGAAACCTGATGAGAGCAACGAAGACCAATCGTTCAGATCGACGACTTGAGCTTGAAGCTCGGCCGCCGGCGCCAACTGAAGCGTCTCGCCTTGGGAGTCGTCCTCGCAGGACACGAGGTGCAGAGTTGAGACAGGTCCCGTGCGGTCATCATTCTCGACGAGCCACGACTTGCCGCGAGCGATGAGAAAGTCGCCAACCTTGGGAGCGGTCATGACAATATTCCATTCGTGAAAGTCATCGAGCCTGTCATGACGCCCCTTTAGGACCCGAGGAAGACGAACGCAATCTCAGCGCTCGACTCGTATCGCCGGCTTACGACGTCAGGCAAGCCCTCGGGAAATATCATAGCTTCCGAACTTTGATACCGATGCCGACCCCATCTTCGAACAAGAGTTCTGCCCCCCGCTCTTCGAGAGCATGCTGGATGTCGCGCAATGTTCGGTCATAGGGAACGGATGCTCCGCGTTCGAAATCGGCGATCGTTTTCACATTTACAGCGCACGTCTGCGCGAGCTCGCGCTGTGAGAGATTGAGCCAGCCGCGCGCGGCGCGGAGCTGGGCAGGCGTGAGTCGTGGAGGCGAATCATTTGTCATTGGTTAACTATAACTCCGGTGATTTGATGACGCATCGGATTTTTTATGGTCTTTAGAGCATGTCATCAGCCGAGAAGGAGAAATGACATGCCCATCAAGCCGCATCACCGCCCCCAGCGCCAAAATCCGGTTCAGTGTAGCGACGACCTCGTGCGCACGACACGCCAAGCCGTCACAAATGCGCTCGCCGCTCGCTTCCCTGTCGACCCACTGTTCGATCCGTCGCTCGCCAAATTGCTGTCGACGTGCGGATCGATAGTGAAGCGCCACGGCGGCCTCATCGAAGCTGCAATCGCCGAGGCGCTCGTCGAGAGCGGGGCGGAAGTCTGGAGGAATATACGAATCCCGTTCATGCGCAGCGCTCTCACAATCGTCTCTTCCCCCGACTTCGTGCTCGACCGAATTCGGCGCGTCACCTTCAGCCAAGACGATATCGGCGGCTATTTCGACGCCGATATCGTCGCCATCGATGCAAGTTGGGCCTGCGCGCTTCAGGTGCGCCGCGGAGGCGGAGAGACCGGGCCGGTGAAGCGCCGGCGCATGGAACGGGAAATTCAGGCAATCGATCTGAGCCTAGTCTCCTGGCTGCGGCAGCTCGGCTTCGACAACGTAGAGACCGGCGGCGCGGCCTTGGTCGACTGGCTCGGCCTATCCGGATTCTCCGCCGATATCACGCTTCATGGCGAGGCGCTGGACGAGGCGCTCGGAGCGCCGGCGACAGCTAAAATCGAAGCGATGAGCGCAACGCTTCGGCAGACGCTCGACGGCCAAATCGCGACGCTTTTGCGGCCAGTCGTTGCGGCGGTGGACGTAAACGGAAATCAGCACGCGAGGCGCGGGCGTCGAACTGTCCTCGATGCCGCGGGCCAGCCGATCGTCGCCCCGCGTTTGCAGCAGGAGCAGACCCCGGACAATCCGCGACAACCGGAACGCGATCGAGCCGCGCCGTTTCGCTTCCCCCGCCCCGAACGTGAGGATCGCGCCAAGCGCTTTCATTGAACCGGCGCTCTCTTTCCATGATCTGCGATCCAGTGTGGAGTAATGCGTAATGAGTAATCCAGTTTTTCTCGGCGATGATCCTCACGAAATCATGCGCGAAACGCGCATGCTGTCGGACGACATCGCCCGCCTTCTGGCGAACGGTGAACTGTCTGCCGTGGCGCGTGCGACCGCTCCGATCCTCGATCACTGGGCGATTGCAGCGCGAATGAGGTCGGCGCTCACAGGTACGAGCATCGCGCGCCGCATCGCTACGACCGAGGTGTTCCGCCCTCAATCCGCGCGGCGGGTACGGACGTCTTTCTGATCTAGCTCCCACGATTCCCGAATTTCGACGCGCTCGGTGCGAGTGCGATCAGGAGATCTATGCATGCAACCCTATCATGACATCGAATTTCATCGAGCGTCGTCTTCGCTCGTTTGGTGGAGAGATCTTCCGGCCAATGCCTTCACGAGCGCGCATGAGGCCGCGTTGACACAGGAGTTGGCGCACATCTTCGGCGCCGACTGGCGCGCCTCCCGTGACGATGCGGCGGTCGCGATCGCTCGCGCTATTCGCACGCTCCATGACAAGAGCGCTCCGGCCGACGCCGTCGACGCCGTGATGAGCGCCACGCTGCTCCACGTCCTTCATGGCGATTTAGCCGCGCGCGAAATCCTCATTTTCGGCCTGTGTCGCCAAAAATCGCTCGCCTGTGCCCTCATCGCGGATGGATGGGGCTCCGCGCCGGTGATCCGGACGCCTTGCGCATCGCCGTTGCCGCGCCGTCGTCGGTCTCGCATCGCGCAATGACAGCAAAGCGCGCGCAAGCGGCGCACTTTTGTCGTCGGTGCATCACCGCGACTTGGGCAGGCAATTTTTCTGGAGTGTAGTTTATGCGTGACACGCTTTTTCTGGGTCATGACCCAGTCGAAATCATTCGGAGAGCGAGGCTTCTTGCAGACGATGTGGAGCGCCTCCTCGCAGAGGGACGCCCGTCGGACAATGATCTCGGCGCCGCTCCGATCCTCGATCATTGGGGGGTCGTCGCGCGAGCGAGACCCGCGCTCGCGGGCCTGACGACCGGCCATCCCGTGCTCCGCGATCATAGGCCCATCATCACCTCGGACCTGATCGCGCTCGACGCCGACGCCGGCTGGGCGCGCACGGCGAGCCGCTTCTATCGCCTCGGTCGTCCCGGCGGCGCCGCGCGCGGGAGGGACCAATGAGCAAGCTCTCGCAAATAAAGGGAAACGACGACGACCTCTTCGACCGCCCCGACGATGACGACGACGCGGTCGGATCGGCCGGCGTCGCCGACGCTCTGGCCTTGGCCTGCCTGCGGGCGGCCCTGTCGGCCGATCTGCGCCGGCGGATCCGTTGCGGCGACACGATCGCCGTCGTCGTTCAAGCCCCTGGAGTCGACTGGTGCGACGCTCTGGCGCGCGCCGCCCGGAAGGATGCGGCGCAGACCGTCTCGCTCGCGCGGGACGGCTCCTCCCGCCGCGACCACGATCCTGCGCGCGGCAATGACGGCGTCGCCGGCGACCTCGCGCGCGGACGTTCTGTGATCGGCGTCTCGCAGGATCCGCAGCGGTTTCTGCCTTCGACGCTCATCGCCGTCGCCGATGCGCAGGTTCACGTCCGTGCTCCCGACGCCAAAGTCCTGCGGTCGCTGCTGCGCAAAAGCGCGAGCGGACGCATTCCCGACGCGCTCCCCGACGTCTCGACGCTCGGCTTTCATGAGATCGTCGCATGCTTCCGATCGGGCGCGGCGGCGCGCGACGTCGTCGACAGGCTCACCGCCGTCGCGAAGCGCACGGCCATCGCTCGAACGGGCGACGGCCCGTCCTTGCAGGATCTTCCCTGGGTTCCCGCCGGCGCGATGCGGTGGGGCCTGTCGCTCGCCACCGAGGTCGCCGCTCACCGCGCCGGCGCCGCGTGGCCCAAGGACAGCACGGCCTTGTTCCACGGGCCGCCCGGCACGGGGAAGACTCTCTTCGCGAGCGCCGTCGCGAAATCCTGCGGGCTGAATTTCATAGCCACAAGCCCCAGCGAGTGGTTCCGCAACACCACGGGCCTCAACGACGTCGTGACCGCCTTCATGCGCTCGTGGGACGCCGCGCGCGCGGCCCGCCCGGCGCTCTATTTCATCGACGAGATCGACGGGCTGCCCGACCGTTCGAAGCTGGACGCCGATCGGCTGAGCTGGTGGGCGCCGCTGCTCGACGCGGTGCTGCTCGCGCTTTCCGGCGGGGCCGACTCCGAGCGGGACGGCCTCGTCATCTGCGCGGCGACCAATCACCCCGATAAGCTCGACCCCGCATTGCTGCGACCGGGCAGAATCGGACGGTTGATCGAGATCGGGCCGCCCGACGCGACCGGCCTGGCCGCCGTGCTGCGTCACCACATCGGGACCGCGCTCGCCGGCGTCGATCTCGTTCCTGCGGCGAGCCTCGCGCCCGGCGCCACTCCCGCGCAGGCCGCGCAATGGGCCGACGACGCGCTGCGCCTCGCCCGCGACGCCGAGCGTCCGCCGACGCTCGACGATCTGCTGCGTGTGATCGCGCCGCCCGATCATCGCTCGCCCGCCGACCGGCGCGTCGCCGCCGTCCACGAGGCTGGGCATTGCATCGCCTATCGCGAGGTCGGGCTGACCATCGCCTCGACGTCGATCGTCGCGCGCGGCGACTCCGGCGGGGAGACCCGCGCCGCCGGGCGTCCCTCGATGTTCCCGACGCGCGCCGATCTCGACGCCGGCGTCGTGATCCTACTCGCGGGACGTTCCGCCGAGGA
>NZ_DATBQF010000072.1:0-50289 GCF_036560965.1 Methylosinus sp.
TCGTCGAGCAGCGGTCTCGCCCAAATTCTTTCAGTTCGACCGAGTTTTCTGTGCTCTTGCTCGCGCTCCGAGTGGAACGCGATAGTTCGCTTTTGATGGTGTAGTTGACATTTCCAAACACGGCTCTCTCCGCAGTTCTTGGCGGAGGCTTGTCATTAAATGGAAATATTTATCATATGTAAGTGGGTGTATCTGGGCGAATGCGATCGGCGGCGAGGCGGTCGTGGACGATCGCCGCTATGCTGTCGCGAGTAGCCCATCGAGTCGACCAGAAGCGCCTTCGGGTCGACGAGAAGCTCGTTCACTTGCGGGTGTCGCAGGGACGGCGTCCGCGGACTGGGTTTTGCTTTTATGTGGCGTTTGGACTGGGGGCGCTGCCATGTCGGATCAGAGTTCGCCGACTCCTGAGCGAGGCGGACGGAGGTCGGACTGGCTCGCAGTCACTCGGCCGCTCGAGGTGAGATGGCTGGTCGGCGTAGCGGTGATGGTGCCTGCGCTGCTCGCTGTCGGCGTTTATTGGCTACGCAATTCGCGGTCGTCCACCTATTCGAGGGCGCAGGACTCGATCATCGACGTCCGCCTGCTGTCTCCGCGCGAGCAGCACAACCGCGCGCAGGAGCCGCCGCCGAGGAACGGCCCGGCGTCCGCCATTCTGTCCGAGCGATCTATCGAAATCCCCGTGTCCACTGACGTCGATCCGGACGCTGGGCCGACGCCACGGGAGTGGATCGTCGACGCGCGGGCGGCCGCCGAGGCTCCCGCCGCTTCCCCGACGCGGATACGCGCGTCGGACAATCGAGCCGCGCTCGCCTTCCAAAAGACGCTGCTGACCCATATCGCCCGTTTCCGGCATTATCCGGAAGAGGCTCGGCGGGCGGGATGGCAAGGAACGGTCCAAGTGCTTTTCGCGATGCGGAGAGACGGCGTCGTCACCGACGTCCAAATTCGGACGAGCTCAGGCCAGAGCGCTCTCGACGCGGCAGCCGCCGAAACGATCCGGCGGGCGCAGCCGCTGCCGAGAATCCCGCGCGAGCTGCCCGACCGACTGACAATTCTCGCGCCGATCGCTTTTGATATGCTCTGACACGAAAGCGCGCGCGGGCGCATAACGGACGCTGCGCTCCGGCTTCGTTCAAATCGTGGAGTTGAAGGTCATGCGCGTCGCCTTATCGGCCAATCCGGCTTCTGCGACGAGGCGGGCTGGCGACCCTGGTGGCGGCCGCGTCTTGCGGGCGTCGTTCTCGCCATCGGTTTTCGTAACGGCATGGATCGCGTTTTTTGTCTATGCGGCGTCGGCGCAGGACGACGCCGCGCGGCCGGACCCGCCCCACTTCTACGACATTCCCGCGCAATCGCTCGCAAGCGCGCTGGAGGCCTATGGCCAGGCGGCCGGCGTGCAAGTGCTCTTCGAGAGCCGATCCGCGCTCGGACGCCGGTCTGCGCCGCTGCTCGGCAGCTTCACCGCCGACGCCGCGCTCGAGCGGCTTCTGGCCGGAACCGACGTCAAAGTTCGCTTTGTCGGCCCAAACGCGATCACGCTCGAGTCGCTCGCGTCTCGCTATGATCTGCCGCCTGCCCATCCTCTCGCCTCGGCGGACATGTCCCTCGATCCGCTGCAAGTGCAGGCGTCCCGGGACAGCGACCGCGACCAGGGACTGTTGCGGGATTACAGCAACGCTGTCCGCAGCGACATAGAGAGGGCTCTCCGCCGGAACGCGCGGACGCGCTCGGGGAATTACCGTATCGGCGTCAAGCTCTGGGTCGACGACGCGCGCAGGATCGAGCGCGCCCAATTGTTCCAGTCGACCGGCGACAAAGAGCGTGACGCAGCGGTGAGCGCCTCTCTCCAGGGGCTTCTCATCAGCCGGGATGCGCCGACCCACCTCGAGCTGCCGGTCCGTGTCCTGGTCGTCGTCAAATCGCTCCGATAGACGGGCTGCGCCTCGTAAAGGCCGAGACTATGTCGCCGCGACGGCCGGATGGCGACTACTCGGGGGATGTTCGAAGACGCCTCGAGCGAGGCTGTCATAAATTCGTCGTCCGACGCCATTACTTATTGCACGCTCTCGAATTCTGGAGAGCCGGCGGCGTCGGGGCCCGAGTTCCGTGATTGACACCAATCGTGCGAGTCTTTGCAATCATCTCGTCGAAAGTTACGACGAGCTGCTGAGGCGCCTGACGAGGCGGTTGGGCTCGGCAGACTTCGCATCTGAAGCGCTTCACGAGACATTTTTACGATTGGACCGAGTCGGCGAGGTGGCCTTCGTTCGTAGCCCGAAAGACTATATTTTTCGTACTGCCGTCAATATCGCCAAGGATCACAAGAAGGCCGGACGGAATCGCGTGAGCGCCGCGGCGGTGGATGCGATTCTGGACATTAGCGACGAAGCGCCGGGACCAGCGCAGATCGCCGAAGCGCGCTCGGAGATCGAAGCCTTCACGCGGGCGATGGCCGAGCTTTCGCCGCGGCGCCGCGAAGTGTTGCGGAAAATCGCCGTCGAGGGCCGGACAGCCCAAGAGGTCGCGACGAGCTTGGATGTCACCACTCGGACCGTCGAGGCTGATCTGAGATATGCTTTGACCCATTGCGCGGATCGTCTGAGCCGCAAGCGCGTCCTTCGGCTAGGGGGGCCGCGGCCGAAGTCGTGACGCCGTCGCGCGATTACGACGCGAGCCCGGAGAACGTGACGAGATGCTCCCGAGTCGGACGCGCTTGGTCAGCCGGAATCTCCCCGGCAAACCTCCCTCTTTTTTTCCACAGCGTTTCGGGATAGGCGACCGCCAGTCGTCTGATCTAATGAAGGGTCGGACGCATTCGTGAGCGTCGGCGCGGGCCATCGACGACGTGAGCGGACATTGTCTCGCTCATGGTGCATTTGATCGAGACGACGATCCGACCGGACGGCTCCGCGGTGGGCCGAAAAAAATCGATGCGACAAGATTGCTGCAAACCCATAGAATCGCATAAAGATACGCGATATTCTCGCGTTCGAAGGGGAGAATATTCGCGTGGCCGGCGCCGCCGACGAGCCTCGAACCGTGAATGAGCCGGCCGATACGCCCGAGCCTCGCCCGCTGTTGGACGAAGCCCTCGGCTGGATCGTCCGACTGAAAACCGGTGAACCGACCGCAGCAGACCTCGAAGCGCTGCAGCGCTGGCGCGCGCAGAGCCCTCTTCACGAAGAGGCGTTCCGGGACGCCGCGCGCGTCTGGCGTCTCATCGGCGTAGCCGGCCGGGAGCTCGCCGACGAGACCAGCGAGA
This sequence comes from Methylosinus sp., assembly GCF_036560965.1. Classification (NCBI taxonomy): domain Bacteria; kingdom Pseudomonadati; phylum Pseudomonadota; class Alphaproteobacteria; order Hyphomicrobiales; family Methylocystaceae; genus Methylosinus; species Methylosinus sp. Next base: position 3,263 of record NZ_DATBQF010000072.1, read on the forward strand.
AGAACGCCTCCCCGCTGCAAGCAATGCCGCTGCGCTCGGCGATGACGCGCCGCGCGTTTGTCGGAGGCGCCGTCGCCGCCTCCGTCGCCGTCGTCGCGCTCCTTCGCCCGCCGCTCGATCTATGGCCGTCGCTCAAGGAGTTCTCCGCCGACTACCGCACGGGCAAAGGCGAGCGGCGAGTGGTGGCCGTCGCTCCGGAAGTTTCAGTCGAACTGAACACACAGACGAGCATCGCGGTGAAGCCGACGCAGGCTGCGTTGCAGATCGAGCTGATTTCCGGGCAGACAGCCGTCTCCGTCGACCTGCCGCAGACGCGGCCTCTGGTGGTCCTCGCAGCCGGGAGCAAGATCACGGCGAACGAGGCGCGCTTCGACGCGCGCTGCATCGGCGGAATCGTCTCCGTGAGCTGCCTCGAAGGCGCAGTGAGCGTCGAGCAGGACGCATTCGTGCTGCGCATCGGCAAGGACGAGCAGGTGTCGTATGGCGCGGACGGAATCATGCGATCCTCACGCATCGATCCGCGTCGGGTGACTGCTTGGCAAGAGGGACTGCTGATCTTTCACGACGCGCCGCTCGCCGAGGTCGTAGAAGAGGTCAATCGCTACAGGCCGGGCAAGATCATCATCGCCACTACCGATTTGAGCCGGCGCATCGTCGATGGCGTCTTTCGCGTCGATCGGCTCGATGTTCTCGTGGAGCAGGTCAAGCGCCTGTTCGGAGCCCGCGCGATAACGCTGCCGGGCGGCGTCGTCCTGCTCGGCTGACTCAGGCTTTCGTCCCGGCCGCGACCGACCGTCCTCTCCAAGCTCTCACGATCTCGCGAGCATAGGCTCGGCCTTTTTCTCGAATTAAATTTTCGGGTCAGGGCTAACCGAATCGTCTTTGAAACGAGGAGCGCGTTTGTCGTCACTCCGGGCAATGATCGACTGCCCGGAGCGCGCTGCCTGCGTTGATGAGGGGCCGAATGGTTTTGTCGAGGAGTAGGCCGAATGGCCGCGCATGTGCGCGGCTTCGCGCCGATGTCGGACGTGAGTTTGTCGCGTTTCTGGTAATGTGCGGCGGCCTGTCGGCGTCGACTCCCGCGCTGTCTGCTGGCGTGAAGCAGGGCGCTGCGGCCGCGACGACGTCCTCGAAAACGACGGACGCCAAGGCGCCTGCCTCCGCACCCTCGAAGGTCGCACCGGAGAAACCCGCGCCGGCGCCGCGTTTCGACATAGACGATTTCGTCGTCGACGGAGCCGACCGGTTGACGCAGCTCGAAGTCGAGGAGGCGGTCTATCCATTTGTCGGTCCGGGGCGCACCGCCGCCGATGTCGAAAAGGCCCGCGCGGCTCTCGAAAAAATCTATCATGACAAAGGCTTTCAGACGGTCGCAGTATCCATCCCGCAACAGAACGCGCAGGGCGGCGTCGTCGTTCTCAAGGTCGCGGAGCTGAAGATCGGCCGCTTGCGGGTGAAGAATGCGCGTTTCTTCGACGTCGACAAGATCAAAGCCAAAGCGCCTTCTCTGAAGGAAGGAAGCGTGCCGAACTTCGGCGAGGTGACGAAGGACGTCGTCGCGCTCAACCAATGGCCGGACCGGCGCGTGACGCCCTCGCTGCGCGCCGGCGTCACGCCAGGCACCGTGGACGTCGACCTCGACGTCGAAGACAAATTGCCGCTCCATGCGAATTTGGAGTTCAACAATCGGCGCTCGCCCAACACGACGCCACAGCGCGTCCTCGGCACGGTGCGCTACGACAATCTCTGGCAGCTCGGCCATTCGTTGAGCTTCACCTATCAAGTGGCGCCGCAGAAGCGCTCCGATGCGGAGATTTTCTCGGCCTCCTATTTGGCGCGCGTGCCGGATATCGATTGGCTCGCCGTTCTCGTTTATGGTCTCACGTCGACGAGCGACGTCGCGACCGTCGGCGGCGTGAATGTCGTCGGGCCGGGTCAGACCCTCGGCCTGCGCACTGTGATGTCACTGCCGGCCATCGAGAACTTGTATCATTCACTGTCGGTGGGGCTCGACTACAAGCATTATGGCGAGGTCGTCCGGATCGGAACGGAAACGTCCTCCTCGTCGCCGATCACCTATTATCCTCTGGTCGCGAGCTACAACGCCACCTATCAGACCGAAAATTTCACCACGCAGCTCAATGCGTCGGTCACTCTGAACATGCGCCCGGCAGGCAGCAACGAGACCGAATTCGACAATAAGCGCGCCTACGCGTCGGGAAATTTCACGCATTTCAACCTCGACGTCTCACATCTGCAGGAGCTGCCGGTCGGCTTCCAGGGCTATGGCCGGATCGTCGGCCAGATCGCCGACGGACCATTGGCGTCGAGCGAGCAGATCAGCGTCGGCGGTCTCGATACGGTCCGGGGCTATCTCGAATCCGAGGTTCTCGGCGACACGGGCGCGGCTGGCACAGTCGAGTTGCGTAGCCCGAACGTCGGCGAGATGCTGCAGGATGCAGTCAAGCGAGAGGCCGGCGCGGACAGCCTGCCGGTGAGCTTGTTCAACGATTGGCGCCTGTTCGGCTTCGTCGACAAGGGCGTCGTCGAGGTCATTCATCCGCTCTCCGAGCAGCAGGCGCATTTCAATTTGTGGAGCTACGGCTTCGGGGCGCGCGTCAAGCTGCTCGACCATGTGAGCGGCATGTTCGTCTATTCGATGCCGATGATCAGCCAAACCTATACGCAGGCGAAGGAGTCGCGCCTGAACTTCCGTGTCTGGGGTGAATTCTGATGACGACGATGACGTTCGACATGCGCTTTCGATTCGAGGCGGCCGACCGCCAGTTCGCGCTCGTGCTGGCGCGCAGCCGCTTCCGCGTCGCCACGATGCTCTTCTGCGTCGCAGCGATAATGACATTATGGTCGTCGTCCGCTTCGGCCTGGTGGAATGACGAATGGCAGCTTCGCAAAAAGATCACCATCGACGTCAGCGCCTCCGGAGCCAATATCACGGATCCGATCGGCGCGACGCCGGTGCTGGTAAGGCTGCACATGGGCAATTTCCGCTTTTCCGCCGCCAAAGAGGATGGCAGCGATCTGCGTTTCGTCGCCGGCGACGACAAGACGCCCCTCAAGCATCACATCGAGAAGTTCGACGCGCTTCTCGGCGAGGCGCTGATATGGGTCGGCGCGCCGAATGTGCAGTCGGGCGCCAAGACCGATATCTGGCTGTACTATGGCGATAAGAAAGCCGTCTCGACCAGCGATCCGAAGGGAACTTATGATCCGGACGCCTTGCTCGTCTATCATTTCGCGGAGCGCGGAACGCCGGCGCTGGACTCGTCGGTCTGGAGCAATAATGCGGCGAGCGTCGGTCAGTCGGCCGACGGCGCGATCATCGGCGGCGGGTTGCGGCTCGACGGCCGCGCGCCTCTGACGCTTCCCGCGTCCCCGCCATTGGCTCTTGCCGCTGGCGGCGCCTTCACCTTTTCGGCGTGGATCAAACCGGCTGCGCTCGCTTCCGATGCGACGCTCTACAGCCGCCGCGACGGAGCCGACGCATTGACGATCGGCCTCGACAATGGCGCGCCCTATGTCGAAGTGACGAACGCGGGCGCCGCCAAGCGCAGCGCCGCCGGCGCCCCGATCGCCGTGAACGCATGGCGGCATCTCGCAATCGTCGCGGACGCGGGGAAGATCGCGCTCTATGTCGACGGACGCCCCTATGGGACGCTCGACGCGAGCCTTCCCGCGCTCCGCACCGTCGCTTTGATCGGCGGCGAAGCCGACGCAGCGCTGGCCGCGACTGCGCCGGGCTTTGTCGGCGACATCGACGAATTGCAGCTCGCCAAGAGCGCGCGTCCCGCGGGGTTCATCAAATTCGCTGCAGTCGGGCAGGGGCCGGATCCATCCAAGCTCATTTCTTTCAGTGTGGACGAGGAAACCGCGAGCTGGCTGTCCGGCTATATGGTGGTGATCCTGAAATCGGTGACGCTCGACGGTTGGATCGTCATCGGCATTTTGATGATAATGGCCGCGATCAGCTGGCTCGTCATGATCGACCGCGCGACATATTTGAACCGGCAAGCGAGAGCCAATACGCAATTCATGAAGAGCTTTCGTGAGATCGCAACAGATCTGACCGCGCTCGATCACAGAGACGATGAGGATGTGGCGACGTTCGGGGGCCGCATCAGCATGACCGTCGCGGAGTCGATGCGGGCCTCCTCGCTCTATCGAGTCTATCACATCGGCGCCTCGGAAATCCGTCATCGTTTCGTGGCTTCCGGCGTGCGGAGGGGAGCGCTCTCCGGTCCATCGATTGCGGCGATCCGCGCGGCGCTCGACAGCGGGGTCGTCAAGGAGACGCAGCAGCTCAATCGGTTGATGGTGGTGCTGACGATCGCGATCTCGGGCGGGCCGTTCCTCGGGCTGCTCGGCACGGTGGTCGGCGTCATGATCACCTTCGCGGCGATCGCGGCGAGCGGCGACGTGAATGTCAATGCGATCGCCCCGGGAATCGCCGCGGCGCTGGTGGCGACCGTCGCCGGCCTCGGCGTCGCCATTCCCGCGCTGTTCGGCTACAATTATCTCATCTCCCGCATCAAGGACCTGACCAGCGACCTTCACGTCTTCGTCGACGAATTCGTGACGCGCATGGCCGAATCTTATTCCGACGATCGCCTCGAGACGATCGAGCGGCGGATCGCGGGGGAGTGAGGCAATGAAAATCCAAGACGACACGAAGCCCTATGACGACATCAACATCACGCCGATGCTCGATCTCGCCTATGTGCTGCTGGTGATCTTCATCATCATGACGACGGCGACGGTGCAAGGCCAGAAGGTCAATCTGCCGAAAGCCTCCGCCGCGCCGAGCCTCGCCACCCAGACGACGAAGGCGATCACCATCGCCAATGACGGCAAGATTTTTCTCGACACGATTCCGGTCACGCTGCCCGAACTGGAGCAACGGCTTATCCAGCAGAAGGCGCTCACGCCGGAATTTCCGATCGTGCTGCGCGGCGACGCGCAGGCCCAATATCAGAGCGTGATGGATATCCTCGATCTCTTGTCGCGCATCGGGCTGACGCAGGTGGGACTCGCCACCAAGCCGTTGGTCCGGTGAGCGATGACGCGGGAAAATCGGAGTAGGCGTCATGAAGTCGTCGATCAGACCGAAAAATCGCCGGCCCGAGCGTGGAGATTCCGACGCGCGCCGTTTCATTGCGGCGGCCGCAAAAGACTGGATCAGGCGCTATCGAACAGGCGTCGTCTTCGGCGGAGCGACTTTTTCGATCGTCATCGTCATCATCATGGCCCTGTCGGGCCATGATGATCTCCCGCCGCCACGCCAGGTTCGCGAGCTGTCGATCGTCAATATTGTTTCCCCGCCGCCGCCGCCTCCACCGCCGCCCGAGCAGAAGATGATCGAGCAGACGAAGATCGATCAGCCGGAGTTCCAGGAGCCGAAGCCGCTCGACGAGCCCCAGAAGGCGCCGAAGCAGGATGCGAAGAACAACGAGCCGCCGGGGCCGCTCTCGCTCGACGCCAAGGGGCAAGGACCCGGCGATCTTTTCAATCTCGGCGGCAAGCCAGGTGGAAATCCCTATGGCGGCGCTGGCGGCGGAAGCGGATGGGGCTGGTATGCGTCGATGGTGCAATCGCAGCTTCGTTCGGCTCTCGAGGCGCACAAGCGGACGCGTAGGGCGACGATGCGCGGCAATATACGCTTGTGGGCGGATCAGTCGGGTCGCGTGGTCAGAGTGCAGCTCAGCGGAACGACTGGCGATGCAGAGCTCGACGCGGTTCTTCGCAACGAGGTGTTCGGCAATCTCACGCTACGTGAGCCGCCGCCCAAAGGCATGCCGATGCCGATGATTATCCGGATCACCGAACAGCGTCCGAGCTGATCGAATTTCGTAATTCAAGCCATGCGTATGGGCTGAAGAGTGCTGGGGAGTTTCATGTTCAAGAGAAAGTCGGGAGCGCGTCGGCGTTCATTGGTCCTCGTCGCGTCTCTTTGCGCCTGCGCCGGCGCAGGGCCGGTTGTGGCGCAGGATGCGGCGGACGAGGGACCGGCGGCGGAAGCGAAGCGACCGAGAGTGTCGCGCGCAAAGCCGACGTCGCCCAATGCGACGATCAATCTGGTCAATCTTCTCGTCAAGCAGGGGGTGCTGTCGGAGGACCAGGCGAAAGCGCTCGTCGAGCAAGCAGCCAATGAGGCCTATGTGCAGCGTCAGGCGGCGAAGGATGCGACGGCGAAAGCGGGCGACGCAGCCAAAGTCGCGACGGCCGCCGCCGCGGCGGCCTCGCCGCCGGGCGTCAAGCATGTGACCTATGTCCCGGAAGTGGTGAAGCGGCAATTGCGCGATGACATCAAGAAGGAGGTCATGGCGACGGCCGAGCGGGAGAATTGGGCGTCGCCCGGCAAATATCCCGAATGGGCGTCACGCATCCGCTTTTATGGCGATATGCGCATGCGCTATCGCGGAATCTACTATCCCAGCGGAAACGACCAGTATGACGCCGTCAATTTCAACGCGATCAACACCGGATCGCCATATGACGTGAGCAAAACCAATCCCTATTATTATCCAACCTATGACGTCACGCAGAACCGCGATCAGTTCCGCTTCCGTGGTCGTCTCGGAATGCTCGCCGATCTCCACGATGGCTTTTCGGCCGGATTGCGCTTTGCGGGAGGCGAGAACAACTCGCCGGTGTCGCAGAACCAGACCTTCGGCGCCAACGGCGGCAACTTTTCGAACTATTCCTTATGGATCGATCGCGCCTTTTTCAAATATCAACCGATCGACGGAGTTACTCTCTCGGCAGGTCGAACGGATAATCCAATCTGGTCGCCGACAGATCTCGTCTGGTACCGAGACATCGGATTTGACGGCTTCTCGGCGCAGGGCCGATATGAGATCGTCCCGGGCATCACTTCTTTCGTCTCCGGCGGAGCCTTTCCGGTTTTCAACACGGATCTGAACGCGGGAATCAATCTGCCGTCTTATGGCGGCGGCCCTCCGACCAAGCTGCCGAGCCATGATAAATGGCTCTTCGCCGGGCAAATCGGCGCCGCCGTCAAACTCGACGACGATTACGCATTCAAGGTCGCGGCTTCTTATTATGACTTCAGCAAAGTGCAGGGAGAATCGTCGAGCCCTTGCCGCGTCTATAGCGCATCGGACGGGTGCGACACGGATCTGACCCGGCCGTCGTTCGCGCAACGGGGCAACACTTATACACCGCTGCGGTCGATCATCAGCGACACTTCGAACAGCGGCGGGACGACCAATCAGTATCAATATTTCGGGCTCGCGCAGCAGTTTCGGCCATTCGTCGCGGCCGGTGAAATCGATTTCGGCCATTTCGATCCGATTCATGTCGTTCTGGATGGCGAGTATCTAGTGAACACGGCGTTCGACGGAAAGACCAGGCCCGATCTTCTCGCCAACAATCTTGTCGGGGCGTTCGAGATGAGCCCTGGCGCCTGGTTTCCAGGCTATTACGTCGGCGGGAAATACGGCTATCTCGCGAGCGTCACAGTCGGACATAAGGAGATCCGTCGTATCTGGGATTGGAATGTTTTCGCCGGCTACAAATATCTGGGGTCGGATGCGATGGTCGACGCGTTCGTCGACGCGGATTTCGGACTCGGCGGCACAAATCTCAAAGGCTATTTCGTCGGCGGCAATCTGGGCGTCGGCGAGAATGTTTGGCTGTCGCTGCGCTGGATGAGCGCCAACAACATTTCAGGCGTTCCTTACGCCGTCGACGTTCTGCATGTCGATCTCAACGGGAAGTTCTGATCATGCGTGCTCGAACATTTTGTCTCGCCATCGCGCTCGCCGCCTCATCGACTCTGACAGGCGCGCGCGCCGACTCGGACGCCGACCGCCTGCGCGAGGCCCTACGCGGCGCGATCACGCAGCAGCGCGTGCTCGAGGACCAGCGCGCAGCGCTGCAGGCGAAGCTCACGGAGGCTGAGAGCGAGCGCGCGGGGCTGAAGGAGCAGATCGGGGTCGCCAAGGCGGAAGTGAAGCAGATCGCGAAACAGCATCGCGACGCCGTGGAGGAGTTCAATCGACGGCTCGCCGAGCGGGATGAGACATTTGAGAAGTGGAAGGCTGCCTATGAGGAGGCGGCCAATGTGGCGCGCGCCAAGGACGCGGAGCGCGCCAAATTCGAGGCGCAAGGCGTCGCTTACAAGGCGAGTGTCAAGAGCTGCGTCGCTAAGAACGCGGAACTCGTGAAGCTCGGGCGCGAATTGCTGGAGCGCTATCAGGCGGCGAATTTCGTCGATCTCACCGTGGTGAGCGAGCCGCTCACCGGCGTGCGTCGCGTCGAAATTCAAAATCTCCTGCAGGACTACAACGACAAGATCCTCGATCACAAGGTGAAGCAATGAGCAATGTGTCGATCCGAACTGCGATCCTCCACCGCGCAGCGTGCGCTTTCACATTCGGAGCGGCGATCGGCCTATCGATGGACGCTCTGGCGGAAACGCCCCCGAGCGGCGTGTCGGCGCCCAGCGTCAGAGCAGCGCCCAGCGTCAGATCGGCGCCGCAGGCTCAAGCGAGCAAACCGAAAGCGTCTTTCGACAGTGCGAGCCCGAGCGGCAAGGCGTCCACGGACGTGGTCGCGCATGTCGGCGACACTGACGTTACGGCGACCCAATTGCGCGCTTATGTCGCCGCGCTCGGAGCACGCGAGCAGGCGGCGATCGCCAAGGAGCCTGCGTTGCTCAATCAGGCGGTGCGTCTCTTGCTCAACGAGCGCGTCGTGCTGCAGGAGGCGATCGCCAAGCAATGGGATCAGCAGCCGCATGTCGCGGCGCAGCTCGAGCAATTGCGCGAGCGCGCCATTGTGGAGCTGTTTCTGCAATCCGTTTCGGCGCCGCCCGCGAATTTTCCGAGCCAGGACGAGATGCAAAAGGCCTATGACGCCAATCGCAGCGCCTTCGTCGTTCCACGCCAGTTTCAGCTCGGCCATATTTTCGTCGCGGCGCCCAAGGACGCCGACCGCGCGACCGAGGACAAGGCGAAGAAGGCGCTCGAAGACACCGAGCGCAAGCTGAAAGTGGGAGGCGTCGATTTTATGGCGGTCGCGCGCGCCGGGAACGACGCCAACGACGGGGGCGAGCTCGGCTGGGTGGCGGAAGGCCAGATTCGACCCGAGATCCGCGCGCGCGTCATGGGTCTCGGGAAGGGCGCGGTCTCGGAGGCGATCCGGCTCGACGACGGCTGGCACATCGTCAAGCTGATCGACACGAAGGCGTCGTACACGCGATCGCTCACCGAGGCGCGCGAGCAGCTCGCGCAGCAGATGCGCACCGAGCGAGCGAACGCGCTACGCCGCGCCTATGTCGCCGAGCTGCTGAAGAAGCATCCGGCAGTCGTCAATGAAATCGCGCTTTCGAATCTGCTCGACAGCGTCCGAAAATAGTTCCACGCGTGAAAGGTCGTTCATGTCCGAAAGCCTCGTCACATCATTGACGCTCGACGACTTGCGAGATCTCCTCCAGCAGGTCGGCTACCGCGTCGAGACGGCGACCGATCCGGTCGTCAATGTCGTCTATCTTCGTTCGGCGACGAGCGGTCTCTCCTTCGACATACGTCCGGGCAATCGCTCGGCCGGCGACGAAAGTGGCCGTTTCGCCGATATGGCGTTCATATCCATACTCCAAGTGAATGGCGAGCTGCCGCAAGACCTGGTCAATGGCTGGAATATCGCGCGGCGCTTTTCGCGGCTCCAGCTCAGCGGGCCGTTTCTCGCGCTCTGCATGGATGTTTCCGTCGTCGGCGGCGTGACGCGAAGCCATTTGCGGGCGCAGATCGAAATCTGGGATCGGCTGGCGCAGGAGCTTATCGTCTATTTGCGTGAGGGATTGCGCAGACCGCAAACGAATGGTGTCGAGAGCGACGGTGCGAGTTCGGCCCGGCCCGATCCCGCGACTTGGCCCGGCGCACCCGCTTCACATTGACAATTCTCGCAAAACATCGGCATCGACATGACATCTCGCGCTTTCGCTCCCAAATCCCGCGGCTCGCGCCGCGGCGCCGCCGCAGCTCGCCGAGATTCGGCAGCGTCGTCAATCCGGATCAAGGGGTCGACGGGCCCGCTCTCCCGCTGCGTCCTATTGTCGGGAGTGAGCGCGATCACTTTGTCGCTGATCGTCCTGCACGGGGTCGACGGTGCGGCGGCGCGACCGCTCGGCCGCGCCTCGGGGGTGACGGCGGCGCCGAGTGTCGCGATCGACGCCGCGACGAGCGAGGCGCAGCAGGCGGCGACGATCGCCAAGCAGAGCCAGGGCACGCTGCAGCGCGCGACGCAGGCGATCCAGGCCATGCAAGCCGCTCAGGCGGCGGCGCGCGCAGCGGCGGCCGGCGCGACGAGCTCCAGCATAGCGAACGGGCTCAGCGTCGGCGGAAACGGCACGCTGCCGGGCCTCGTCGTCGATCCGCGCGTCGGCTCCACTTCCGGTCTCTGGATCAACGCCGATCTCCCGACGCAGTCGGCCAGTGACGGCAAGACCACCGTCACCATCAAGCAAAACGCTGCGCAAGCAGTGATGACGTGGCTCTATTACAATGTGTCGCCCAATACGACGGTCGTCTACGATCAGCAGGGCAATACGAGCTGGGTCGCACTGAACCGCATCGACGCGACCGGAACGCCCAGCCAGATCCTCGGCCAGATCAAGGCCGACGGAACAGTGCTCATCATCAATCCGAATGGCGTCATCTTCGGCGCCGGCGCGCAGATCAACGTCCATTCGCTCATCGCCTCCTCGCTCGACATCGACGGAACGACGTCGTCGAGCGTCTTCAACGGGACGGCGGCCTATAACAAGATGTCGCTTCATGTCGACGGACTGGGCGATGTCAACGCCTATGCGCCGCCGAACGAGGTCGCGGCCAACACGAACTTCGTCGGCAGCGACGCGGGGCAGGGGCTTTTCCCGATCGCGACGGCGCTCGGGACGACGATCGGCAATTCGACGCGCTTCAGCATGGGCACGATCGCCGGTCAGACCGTCGGCGCGGTCACAGTCGAAAAGGGCGCGTCGATCGAGACTTCGGTCAATTCGACGGGCGACGGCGGCTATGTCGCGCTGCTCGGGCCGAATGTGACGAATTCCGGCTCCATCACGACGAAGAACGGCCAGATCATCCTCGCCGCTGAGGGCTCGGCGCTGCTCAGCGAGCCGCAGTCGACGGCGACGGGCGTGCATACGGCTATTGTCGTCGATCAGGACTTTTTCGGGGGCACAAATCCGACGAACAGCACCTTCACCGTGTCCTACCAGGGCGTGGCGAAGAATGACGGTCTGCTGATGGCGCCGAGCGGCGCCGTGTCGATCAACGGCGGCACGATCGACCAGCTCGGCGTGCTGGAGGCGACGACGAGCGTGACGCGCCCAGGCTCGATCACGCTCTATGCAACGGACGATATCGCCTTCGGGCCGGACAGCGTCACCGCTATTCTGCCCGACGAGGAGAGTGGTACGGTGCCGACGGGCACGGCGACGTCGGATTACTTCACGAGCAGCCTGCAGCCGCAGATTTCGGTCACCGCCCTCGGTGGTGGCGTCGACTTTCAATCCGGCTCGCTGCTGCGGGCGCCGAGCGCATCGGTGAACATGACTGCGCCCGAGGTGCTGCTCCAGAACGGCGCGACAATCGACGTCTCGGGTCTCGCCGATGTGCAGGTTCCGATCTCCAATTTCCTCGTGACCTTCGTCGTCACGCCCAATGAGATCGCCGACTCGCCACTCGCCGCCGCGCTCGTCGGCAAGACGGTGACGATCGACACGCGGGTCGGCTCGCCGATCGTCGACGCCTCCGGCTACGCCAAGCTCATTCCCAAGTCGATCGACGAGATTTTGACGGTCGGCGGCTCGGTCAATGTCTCGGGGACGAATTTCATCCAACAGCCCGGCTCGATCGTCGATCTTTCTGGCGGCTATGTGACCTATACCGGCTCGGCGGTGAGCACGACGCGCCTCGTCGGCGCGGATGGGCGCTTCTACGACATCGGCAGCGCCGATCCGACGATCCGCTATGTGGGCGTCGCGGCGGGGAGTGGCTTCACGGTCGATCACACGCGCTGGGGCGTGACCGAGACCTATGTCAATCCGCTGCTGAGCAAGTCGTATTACGAGCCGAGCTACATCGCCGGCGCCAGCGCCGGCTCTCTGTCGATCGCGGCGGCGCCGATTCTCGATGGGACGATTCTCGGCGAGACCGTGACCGGGCTGCGCCAGCGCGCCAATGCGCAGGGCGGCGGAACCGCAGTGCAGACATCGCTCGCGCAATTGCCGGCCGGCGCGTCACTGACGATCACCTCGTCCACTGCCTTCGTGTCGAGCTATCTGCTCGAATCGAGCGCGGACGCCGGCGATGATCCTTATGGCCTCTCGACATACAGCTACGGAACGAATTGGCGCACGCCCTCGACCTTGCCCATTCTGACGGATCGACTGTCCGAGACCGGTTTCGCCTCGATCACGATCCAAGGCTCCGGCACCAGTCAGCAGACAGTGAACATGGCCACGGGCGCCGTTCTGAAGGTTGCCTCGGGCGGCTCGGTCACCTTGACGAATGTCGAGACCATCGACGGCTCGATCATCGCGCCCGCCGGCAAGATCACGCTCTCCGGCCATATCTACAATAGCGACGTGACTCCCACTTCGATTCCCGCCGATCTGGTGATCGGATCGAACGCGCTTCTCGACGTCCACGGGCTGTGGATCAACGACTCGGGGGCCGTCGGCAATCAGTTGCAAGGTTCCGCCTTCATCGACGGGGGCTCGATCAGCATCACCACTTTGGCCGCAACCTATCACCGAGGGCGGGCCGACACCGACAATGTCGACGCGACGCAGAGCATCATTCTGTCGCCGGGCAGCATCATCGATGTTTCGAGTGGCGGCTATGTCGGCTCCAACGGCAAATTGAAGCTCGGCTCCGATGGTCTGCCGGTCGGCAAGGGCGGAAGCCTCTCGCTGGTCACTTATTCGGGCGGATTCGGCGGGCTCAACAGTGACTATCAACCCTACTACGAGCAACCGACCAACGGCAATCAGCCCAATACGGCGACAGTGGTTCTCGGCGGGACGATCTATTCCAACGGCTTCGACACGGGCGGAACCTTGACCCTCACGGCGCCGACGATCACCATCGACGGGCAGGCGAGCGCGATCACATCCTATACGTCCGGCACGCGATCCGGCGAGATCGTCCTGCCGGCGAGCTTCTTCACCGACAATGGATTTTCCAACTATTCGCTGATCAGCGTCTATGGCAGCTCGACGGTGACCGCCGGCACGACCGTGCTCTTGCGGCAGGCGAATTATCTCGGGGCGAACGACGCGCTCTTATCGCTGCCGACAGGCGCGGTGCTGCGCGACGTCGCGACGGTCGGACTCGCGCCCGACGGATTGCGCAATCCCGTGAGCTTCGCGCTGCAGGAATATGGCTATATCTACGGCGGGACGGGACCGAGCACAACAGCGGGAACGCTGCTCGACGCCGGGGCCAGAATCATCGCGGAAGCGAATGCGACGCGGCAGGCGACGGTGACGCTGGCGGCCGCCGGCCCGGTCACCGTGCTCGGCGAGATCATCGCGCCCGGCGGCGACATCGTCCTGGCCAATACAGGCGTCTCGAACGGTTCGACCGGGCCGACACAGACGGTGGCGCCGATGCAGCTCACCATCGGCGTCGACGCCGTGCTGGACGTGAGTGGTGTGTTCATTGCCGATCCGACCGTGACCGCCTATCGTACAGGCAGCGCGCTCGACGCCGGAACGATCACGCTGTTCGGCGATTCGGTCACTGCGCAGACGGGCTCGCGCTTCCTTCTCGACGGGACGTCGGCGGAGGTCGAGGTTCCCTCCGGCGCGGGACTGTTCGGGCCGCGCTTCGCGACGCAGAAGATATGGAGCGACGGCGGGGTCCTGCAGATCGGCGCGTCCTCTCTCTATTTCGCCGGCTCTGTCAGCGCGCATGGCGGCGCGGAATTGGCGAACGGCGGCCTGTTCCGCATCGGAATACCGGCGGCGAGCGCGCCGAGCCTTCTCTCCAGCCGCGTGACCACCGGCTATGTGGGGCTTCCCGGCACGATAGTCGTCGAGCAGGCGGGCGTCATCGGCGCCGCCTTGGCGTCGCACACGACCTTGCAGGGCAATGCCTTCATCGGCGTCGACACGCTGAACAATAGCGGCTTCGACTCGATCGAGCTGAACGCCGCGACCACGGTCGCCTTCGTCGGATCGCAGTCGATTCAGATGCGCGGATCGCTCATCCTCGGCGGCGACCTCACATTGCTGCCGGCGAGTGGCGGCGATCCATTGACCTATAGCGCCTCCTCGATCGGCCACACGACTGTGGATTTGAGCGCTGGCTATGTGTGGCTCGGTCAGATCACAACAGGAGCTACCCTGCCTGCCGCGACAGCGAGCGATGGATCGATAAATATTTCGGCGCAATGGATCGACATCGGCAATCCGGGCTACGGCAGTCCCGACCCCGGCCGCGGCGCGACCGTCAATTTCCGTAATGTCGGCTCCGTCACTCTCGACAGCGCCGACGCGATCCGGCTGATGGGGTTCAACTATGGGTCGACGGGCAATAGTTTCGTCGGCTCGCTCAGCGTTGCAGGCGATCTGACGCTGAAAGCGGCGGAAATCTATCCGACCAGCGGAACGAGCTTCACGCTGAAGGCGACCGGCACGATCGACATTGAGCAGAATGGCGTCGCCAGCGCGCCGCTGTCGGCCGGCGGGACGATCATCGTCGACGCGGCGAATATCGTGCAAAACGGCACGCTCTGGGCGCCCTTTGGGCAAATTGTGCTCGGCAATACGACGACGACGCAGAGTGTCACGCTCGGCGCCGGCAGTCTCACCTCCGTCTCGGGAGCTGGCTCGCTCATTCCGTATGGCTACACTGTCGACGGCGAGGTTTGGTACGTCGGACAAACGACCACGAGCACAAGCGGGACCACCATTATTTATAACGGCTCCAGCCTCACCGCGAGCCCGACCAAGGCGATCACCCTCAATGGCGCCAATGTCGTCACATCGGACGGGGCAAAGCTCGATCTTTCGGGCGGCGGCGATTTCTACGCCAGCGAATTCGTCGCCGGCACGGGCGGCAGCCGCAATGTGCTCGCCGGCTCCACCGTCTACGCCCTCGTTCCGAGCTCCTCGGCCAAGGTCGCCGCCTATGATCCGACCTTCGCCGCGACGAATTCCGACATCGGTTCCGCCGCCTTCGCCTCCAGCCTGCTGAACGCGCCCGCCGGAACGGCGATCTATATCGCCGGCGGCAATGGGATAGCGGCGGGCTATTACACGCTGATGCCCGGCATGTATGCGACCTTGCCCGGCGCCTATCGCGTCACCGTCGCTTCCTCCTCGGTGAAGAGCGCCGCGACGCAGAGCTACGCGTCCATGGACGGCTCGCTCTATGTGACCGGCAATTTCGCCAATGTCATCACCGGGACGCGCTCGTCGCAGACCGTGCTGTTCCAATTGCAGTCGCAAGCGACCTGGTCGCAATATTCGCAGATCGACATCACCTCCGGCACGAGCTTCATCCGCAATCTCGCGCTGACCGCCGGGACGGCCATACCCGCTCTGCCGGTCGACGGCGGCTCCCTGATCTTCGCTGCCCGCAATTCCTTGTCCATCGATCCCGGCAGCACCTTCGGCTTCGCGGCGGGCGTGAGCTCGCTCGCGCCGGATATCGCCGGCGTCGGCGGCCAATTGGCGATCAGCGCCGACAAGGTGCTCGTGCTCGCCTCGGACAAGACGGCGCCGACGGGAACCTCCGGCTATCTCGTGCTCAACGCCGATCAGCTCGACACTGTCGGCGCGACCACTCTGCTGATCGGCGGCTCGTCGACCGTCGATTCATCGGGCAATCTGGTCGTGACGGGCGTTGCGACAGATGTCGAGATCGCCACCGACGCCGCTCATCCGCTGAGCGCGCCGCAGCTTCTCGTCGTCACCAAGGCGGGCGGCGGCGGCATTCTCATCGATGACGGCAGCGCCATTGCCGCGGTGGGAACCGTGCCGAGCGGCGCGGACCGCGCGATTGTCGTCGGCGTCGATCCGATCGCGCAGATCAATAGCAGCGGTGTCGTCACCGGCTACACGGCCGGCGTGAGTGGGGAAGGCTCGCTGCTGCGCGTCTCGACCGGCCAGATGGTCACGGTGACGCGCAATTATCTGCCGGGCCTCTACACGGGGTCCGGGCCGACGCCGACGCCCGCCGCCAAGTCTGGCAGCCTGGTCATCGGCGCAAATGTGCGCATCGACGGCGCCGCCGCGCTCACCCTGGATTCGAGCGGCGTCAATCGCGTCGGCGCCAGCGCCACGCTGATCGCCAAAGCCTTCGACCTTTCCGCCAAGGCGATCGATTTCGGCGCTGACAGCAGCTCCGCCGGCCTCGCGCTGACCGATGCGATCCTCGCCAATTTCATCGGCGCGGATTCCGTGCGCCTGCGCAGCGCCTCGGCGTTTAATTTCCACGATGTCGGCGGGCTCGAAATCGGGGACGCCGCGCAACCGATCGGCCAGCTGATCTTCGACGGCGGCGGCTTCTACAGCGCGGGCGGCGAGACGAGCGTCTACGCCACCAATATCACGCTGACGAACACGCAGAGCGCCTCGACGACGGCCAATGGCCTCGCGGGAAGCGGCGGCCAGCTGACATTCGTCGCGAGCAAGACGATCACGCAGAGCGCCGGGACGATGACGGCGAACGGCTTCGGGACGATCACGCTGCAGGCGGGCGAGGCGATCCGCTTCGTCGGGACGGGTTCGCTGACGGCGAGCAATGGCGCGGGCGCCGCCGGCGTCGTCCTCTCTTCGCCAAATGTCATCGCGGCCACCGGCGCCGCGCAGGCGCTGACGACGAGCGGCGCTCTGACCATTCTCTCGACGGGCGCGGCGGCGGCCGTCGATGTGACGGAGATCGGCGGCAGCCTGTCGCTGACCGCCGCGAGCATCGTCGATTCCGGCACGATCACCGCGCAGGCGGGAACCTTGTCGCTGACCGCGACCAATGGCGATGTGACACTCGACGGCGGCGCCGTGGTGAACGCGGCCGGCACGCGCATCGTGCTCGGCGCCAGCACGGAATATTCGCCCGGCGGCGTGGTGAAGCTCGTCTCGCAGACGGGCGACGTGACGATCGCGAGCGGCGCGAAGGTGGACGTCTCGGCTGCCAAAAATCCCGACGGATCTTCGGGCAACGGCTATGCGGGCGGAATTTATGTCACGACCGCCAATGATGGGACGACGACGCTTCAGGGAACGCTCGACGGCTCGGCGGCCTATAAGGACGCGGGCGGAGCTTTCGTGCTCAGCACCGGGACCATCGTCGGCGATCTTCCGTGGGGCGGCTTCACCAGCCGCTTCGCTGCGGCGATCTATCAGCCGGGCGACATCGTCGTGCCGACAGGCGTGACGCTGAGCTCGACCGAGGTGCTGCTCGTCGCCAATCAGGGCAGCGTCATCGTCAATGGGACGATCGACGCCAGCGGGCCGACCGGCGGCAGCATCGCGCTCTATGGCGCCGGAACGACGACGCTGGCCGCGACCGATCCTGGCGCTACGGGCGTCATCATTCGCTCCACCGCCAAGCTCGACGCCCACTATGTCGCGGCGGAAAAGGACGATCCGGGCTACGCAAACGGCGAGAGCGCGCAGAGCCAGCGCGGCGGCACGATCACCCTCGGCACGACGGGCGCCACGAATGGAACGCTGAATGCGACCTATGGCTACGAGAATGTGACGGGCTCGGGCGCCGTCAAGGTGGAGAGCGGCGCGATTTTCGACGTGAGCGGCGGTCCGGGTGGGGACGGCATCGACAATACCGGCGGCGTCGTCGTCGTGCGCGCGCCGATCCTGACGAACAACAATGTCAATGTCAGTTTCAAGGGCACTGTCGTCACCAATGCGGACTCCAGCGGGAACGCCAGTGGCCAGGGCGTCGTCCTCGACGCTTTCGCAGTGTGGAGCACGACCGATTCCTGCACGCTCATTTCGGGAGGCTGCGGCTCGATCACGACCGTCGCGCAATATAATGCGCTGACGGCGGCGCAAAAGGCGCAGATGCAGCAGCATTTCGACGGGATCATCGACCCGGCGGGCTTCTTCAGCGGAGTGGGCGCGCAGATCATCTCGGCGACATCCGGCCTCTATCCGACTTCGACCTATGCGGCGCCCGCCAGCGGAGCCTATCTGCCGCATGTCGGCTTCTATCAGAACAATCTGCTCAATTTCGTCGAGAATCCGTTCAGCGGCAATGCGGCGGCGGTGGCGGCCGATTTTGCGGAAGCCAAATTGCAGGTCGGCGACAGACCGGCGACGGCCTTGCCCTCGACCTCCCTGCATCTGCGGCCGGAGGTCGATCTCGTCAATCCGTCCAGCAGCATCAATGGCGGCAATGTGAACGTCGCCTCCAATTGGAACCTCGGCGCCGGCGTCTACAATACGGCGACGGGCGCCTTCTCGCTCTATTACCGGACGACCAATGGCGGCGAGCCGGGCGTGCTGATGTTGCGGGCCGCGAATAATATCCAGCTGAACGCTACGATCAGCGACGGATTCTATGAGACCAGCGACCCGTTCTTCGTCGCCGCGGTGGCGAGCAGTCTGGCCCTCAACAATCCTTCTCTCGCCCAGGCAACGAGTCTGTATTTGTCGAGGAACACGAAGGGGACGGCCGCCTATATGCCGGGGATGACATCCATCTATGCGCCCCCCACTGTCTTTCCGTCTTCCTATGGCGCCGTCGCGCAAAACACCTGGTATGCATTGTATTACTATTATTATTCAAATACTTTGATTGGCTATGTCAATAATGTCGGCGGAGCCGCGAGCGCGCGCTATATTACGACCAACGCCTCGGGTTCCGGCACATTCGACAATGATCCCACCCATTATTCGTCTTATGCCGCTTATGTGGCCGCCTATAACGCCAATTATGTGGGCTCGCGCTATGTCACGGGCGTCGCAGGCGTCGCGAACGAAGCGGCCCAAACCTTCACGACCCCGACGAGCTCGGTGAATGGCGCCACGCAAAATCTGACCAATTTCGACAATAATCCAACCCATTATACGAGCTACGCCAATTATGCCAGCGCCTATCAGTTATACGAAGCCAAAATGGCGGCATATATCAAGAGTTATTACGCCGTTTACAACCAAAAGCCGGCCAACAGCAGCGTCGATCCGAGGACCTATCCTTCGACTATTCTCGCGCCCATACCGCCGGTCTATGGCAGCGTCTATGCTAGCGGCGCGACCGAGACCGCGGCGCAATTCAACAGCGACTATTCCACTTACTACACTGGCACCGGAACAACCGCCGTCTACCGCAATTGGATCGCTTATTATGCAACCGCTACTAACTTGGTCGAGCCGGGCAATGTGAACGGCATCGGCGCGAGCACGACCGGCATGGCTCTGTGGCTCGGCGTCATGCCCTATCTTCCCGCCATCTCCGAAACGCCGCCGATCGTCATTGCCCAGAGCGCCCAGCCGGGCCCCGCCAACGCCATCGCCAATAATCCCGCCAGCAATGTCACGACGGATAGTTTGGGCAATGCGGTGACGATCAAGGATTACAATACGACTTCGGCGGCGAGCCTGATGCCGGCGAGCTTCGGGGCCAGCTCGTCCTATGATTTCGTCGCGGGCGCCTATTTCGGTGTGGGCGGCGCCTCTTCCGTCGATCCCAACGCAGTCGTCGCGCTGAGCGGCGCGATCGACCCCAAGGCGCCGACCGCCAGCATCGTCATCAATGGCCACACATCCTATACGGACCCGCTCGACACGACGAAGACGATCTCCATACCGACGATCGTGCGGACCGGCACGGGATCGATCACGCTGACGGCGGCCGGCAATGTCGAGTTCACCGATCCGATCGTTCAAGGCGCCGTCTATACGGCCGGCGCCGCGACGACGACGCCCGCCGACTATAAAGCGCCGACCCTGGCGAGCGCCTATAACGCCAATCCCAACGGGCTGGTCTCGACGCCGGCCTGGGGGACAGGCGGTGGATCGATCGTCGTCAATGCCGGAGGCTCCATCATCGGCGTCGCCGCGGCGACGGAGAGCGAGACTTGGGCCGACTGGCTCATTCATTACGGCTCGTCGGACGGCGACAGCACGCCCTTCTCCGGCTGCGCGGCGACCGGCGCCACTGCCTGCCAGACGGCGGCCTGGGTCAATTATGCGACCTTCTTCCAGAATTTCGGCGCGCTCGGCGGCGGCGACATCACGCTGCGGGCCGGACGTGACATCACCGATATTTCCGCCTCTCTGCCGGAGACGATGGTCGTCGCCGGCGGCTTCACCGCCGCCGATCCGGCTCACGCCATTTATTACGGCGGCGGCAATCTGCTCGTGCAGGCGGGCGGGAATCTCAATTCCAGCGCCTTTCTGGTCGGGAGCGGCGCGGGCCTCATCGAGGTCGGCGGCAATGTGCAGCAGACCGCCGACAATCCGATCACCAGCGCGAAGGACGCGGCGCCCTATCCGCTTCTGCTCGCCGCGCAGGACGGCTATATTTCCGTCATCGCCAAGGGCGATCTAACGCTCGGCACGCTGCTCGATCCGACGACGACTTTAGAAAATGGCAATAATGACTATGTGCAGAGCCTGACTCCCACCGTCGGCTACGCCAACTATCGGCCTGGCTCCGGCGCAGCGAACGTCTTCAACAGCTATGGCGCGCAGGCGGGTCTCTCACTCACCAGCATTACGGGCGATGTGAAGGCGATGACGGCGGCGGCCGGCGGGGTCTTCCCGTCCTCCCTGTTGCCGCCGCGCCTCGAGATCGCGGCGTTGCAGGGCGATATCACTGGCCGCAGAGGGACGATCCTAGCCTATCCCACCGACAGCCTGGGACATAACACAGCGAGCTTGACGCTCGCGGCGGCGGGCTCGATCAATATCGATCTTACCGTGGGCACTCCGACGCCGAGGGCGATCAACAGCAGCGTCGGCGGATACGTCAATCCGCTCGGCGTCTCCTTCTACACGCTCGCTTCGACGGAGCTGACGAACAGCGCGCCGATCCTCGTCAGCGCAGGCATGAATCTCGACGGGTCCCTCATCGTCGAGCGGCCGGCGCAGATTCTCGCGGGCCGCGACATAGGCGACACGCAGTTCATATTCACCGGCCTCAATTTCGACGCCTCGGATGTGACCACAGTCGTCGCCGGCCGCGACCTTTCCGGAAATTACTACCTCTACGGTCCGGGTGCGCTCCTCATCGAGGCCGGCCGGAATATTCGCAAGCCGCTTGGCAGTCCGGGCAGCGCCTCCTTCAGCGTCGCTACCGGTGGCAATGGCTCGGGGGGCGGCGCGGACGCCAACGGCCAACTCGTGACATTGCACAACTATCTGCCGGCCGAAGGCGCGGACATCTCTCTGCTCTATGGAATCGCCAAGGGCGTCGATTACGCCTCGGCGATCTCGGCCTATGTCGACCCCGCCTCGGCCGGGACGAATGGAATCGATTTCCTCTCCTTCATCGCCGGTAGCCTCGGCCAGTCGCGCGATCATGCTTGGGCGAGTTTCCAGAGCCTCGACGAGACGCATCAGCATCTCCTCGTCGACAAGGCTTTCCTGCAATTCCTCACGCAGGTGGTGACGGATTATCGCAATTCCTCGAGCGCCTATTATCAGAAATACGGCCGCGCCTATGAGGCGATCGGCACGCTCTTTCCGAACGGCCTCGGCTATGCCAATGACGGCAGCGGCGGCTCCGATCTTTCAGCGATCGGCAGGCTCGTCATGCCCTATTCGCTGGTCGAGACGCAGGCGAGCGGCGACATCGATATCATCGGACCCAATGGCGGCATTCGCGTCGGCTCGGCCGGCCGCGATACGCTGAAGCCCAATCAGGAAGGCATATTGACTTTGCGCGGCGGCTCGATCCGCATCTACACGGATCAGACCGTGCTCTTGAACCAGAGCCGCATCATGACGCAGCAGGGCGGCAATGTGGAGATATTCAGTGGGAATGGCGACATAAGCGCGGGCTCCGGGCCGAAGACCTATGTCGCCAATCCGGTGCTGAGCAAAGTGTGCAACTACATCACCGGCTATTGCTCGGTCAATCCGCAGGGCCTCGTGACCGGCGCGGGCATCGGCGCGGTCGTCACTCTGCCGACGCAGGACCCGAGCCTTTCCAACGCTTTCCTCTCCGCGCCGAAAGGCACTGTGGATCTGGGCGCGGCGGGCGTGCGGGCCGCCGGCAATCTCACCATTGTCGCGCAACATGTCGCCAACGCCTACAACGCGCAGGTCGGCGGAAGCGTCTCGGGCCTGACGACGGCGACGACGGGGCCGAATGTCGGCGCGCTGACCTCGGCCTCCAACACAGCGGGTGCGGCGGCCAAGGCGGTGGGGACGCCGCAGGCCGGGGCCGGAGGCTCCGATACGCCCTCGATCATCACCGTCGAGGTGCTGGGCTATGGCGGCTCCGATCGCGGAGACACTCCGGCGGGCGGCGGCGCCATCGTGACGCCGACGAGCGCCGGCTCGGGTTCGCCCGAGACGCCGCCGCCGGCCAATGGCGCCGGCTCGCAGAGCGACAGGGCGCGGCGCTCGAGGTGAGCCGCGCGGCGTCGATCCAAACCCGGATCGACCCGCCAACGCGCAAGCCGCCCAGAGCGAGCGTGAAAGCTCGCTTGTCGAAGCATGAGAATGCAGGGCATGAGAAGAGGCGAGAAGCCGTTCGCCTGATCGGGAGCAGGCCGGCGCGATCGACCGGATCTCTCTAAAGCGTTCCTTTTGGGTTTTGCTAATCGAAAAACATGCTGCCGGCGCCGTCTCGTCTAACAGGCAAGGGCCGGCTCGCCGCGGCGAAAGCGGAGACGGTCGAAAACGCGATCGCCGGAAAGCATCCCGTCGCAAAAAAAACCGGGCGCGCCTTTCGGCGCGCCCGGCGGTTCGATCGAGATCGATAGTTTTTATTGCGCGCCGGTTCCGCTCACGCTCGCGCAACCGTCGACCGCGGCGGCAAACGGATCATAGGCGGTGATCGTCGCCGAGCTGGCCGCCGTTCCGAGATAAGTGTCGCCGATTTTCTGGGCCCAGCTGCCGGCCCCAGTCGACAGAGCCTTGAAGCCGTTGTTGGCGGTGATCGTCGCGGCGTTGCCCGCCGTCAGACCATAGTGCCACTTCAGATAGCCCAGAAGATCGGAAACGCGGGTCGCGGCGGGAGTGGAATCCCGGCCGACGCCGTAGCAGCTATAGACATAGAGATAGGCCGTGCCGACCAGCGAATAAGCACCCGTCGCAGGCGCCAGCGGGAGCTTCGAGCGACCGGTGATGTCGACCGACACGCCGGTGCCCGGCAGATAGGTGGTCGCCGGGAAGGTCTGAGCATAGACGTTCCAGTCGGCGAAGTTCGCGCTGGCCGGCAGCGAGAGAACTCCCCAAGCCGCGTCGGCGCTCGTCGGCGTCGCCGCGATGAAGTTGGTCGACGACACGCCGGGGTGGGTGACACCGGCAGAACGCTGATAATCGTTCTGCAGGCTAGCGGCGTGCGGGATCGTCGTCGCGGTGGACGGATTAAAGGGCGCGACGAAGTCGTTGCTCAGATAGCCGATATAGCCGTAGTTCGCCGAGGTGTTGCCGATCGCCGCCGCGACCGCATCGCTGCCGTCGGCGCCGGTCGTGTTGAGGCTGCGGCCATAGGCCGTCACCTTGTTGATGAGCTGCGTGAAGTTGTTGTTCGGCAGGGCGCTCGTCGAGAAGATCGACACATAGCCGTAAGTGTTGCTCGGGTCGAGCAGCGGGCAGACCGTCTTCAGATAGTTGGTGAAGATGAAGCTGGTGCCGCTGCCGTCCGAACGATAGACGATTTTGATCTGCGTGCTGGCGCTGGCGTAGGCCGTGCCGCCGCCCGTGCCCGGCGTGCCGGCCGTGCTGGCGGCGTGCCAGGTGTTGGCGTCGGCGAAGCCTTCCGTGCCCGCCACACCGGTGCTGGAGAGCGTCGGGATGGTGGCGGTGGAGTTCCAATCGGTCACGAGGCCCGAGAAGATCGCGCAGACCTGCGCGGTCGAGAGCTGGATGCGTCCGCCCGCGGCCGTGGTGGAGAACTGCGACTTGATGGTCCAGGTCGTGCCGCCGGCGACGGTCGTGCCCGTGGACTGATCGACCGCCGGCAGATTGACGGCGACGGCGACCGGCGCCTCGAACAGCGGCAGCTGGATCGGATCACCGACGTCGGCCGTGGGGAAGCTCGTCGAGCCATTGGCCGCCGTCGTGTGGTTGATCTGGTCCCAGAGATAGACGGTGGTGGTGTAGCCGCTCACGAAATTCGAGGGGAGCGGAGAATCGCTCGCGCCGAAGTCGATGCGCGGATAGGGGTAGGAGGTGAAGCCGAGGGTATAGTCGGGGTTGGCGGCCGGATCCAGGCCGGCGCCGCGGAAGCCCTGCGACGGGTCGTTGGAGATATAGACACGCTGGCCCGAGCCGCTGCCGATGCCGGCGTAGAGGAGGAGGATGCTCGAGCTAGAAGCGGTGTAGTAATCGGCGCTGAGCTGGCGCTCCGCGAGCGAAGCGAGCGTGCTGCCGCCGCCGAAGATGCCGTCGGTGGCGAAGGCCGGCTGGGCGCCGATCAACGCGAGGGTCGAAAGCGCGAGAGCCGAGCTTCCGTTACGCAGAGCTTTGCTGAAAGAAAGAGCAGACATGTGCTTCTCCTAATGGATCATCGCGTAGGGCTGCGCGAAAGGGCCGGCCCCCACAGAGGGGGGCCGCCCGACCCCGTTCAAAATGACGTTCTTGTTACAGTTGTCCGACAAAGTGATGAATAGAGGATCAGTAGCTACTTAGTACTCCTGACCTCTCTCCTGCAATTTGTCGCTATCCCGCCGCCTTACACCCTATAGACAGTGAAATCCCATTGATCGCGAAGAAAATAATTTGCATATCTTCTATCAGAAAGGAGTCGCAGTAAGCGCAGTTCCTCTTTATATTTCGTCGATCATACGTTTGATTGACACATCGGGAGATTTGCGAAATGGCCGAAACTCCAGGCTTTTTCCAGCCGCCGGCGCGCGCGAGCGCGCAGCTCGCGGCCTTCCGTCCCATCCCGCCCGCCGCCCGCAAGGTCGTCACGCCGACGCCGCCTGCCCAGCTCGCGCGCGCGCGCAAGCAATATGCGCGCGGCGTCGAGCATGCGCGCGCCGATCGATGGCGTGACGCCCTGCGCTTTTTCGAGGAGGCTGCGCGCTGCGCGCCCGATCAACCGAACTATCATTATGTGCATGGCGTCGCTTTGTGCCGTCACGATCGTTTCGACGAGGCGATCGGCGCCTTTGCGCTCGAATTGGAGGTGACGCCGGAACATCCGCCCTCCTTGACCGAGATCGGTGTCTGCCTCGCGCGGACCGGGCGCACCAGGCAAGGCGTTCCCTTTCTGCAGAGGGGCCTCGCCCGCATGCCGAATCTGCCGCTCGCGCAATTCAGCCTCGGCCTAGCGCTGTTGACGGAGCGTCGCGCGAAGGATGCGATCGGCGCATTTGATACCGCGCTGACGCTCGACGGCGCCTATGCGGACGCTTATCGCATGCGCGGCCTGGCGCTCACGATAGAGGGGGAGCATGACAGGGCCGTCGACGATCTGCAGGCCGCCGCCGCGCTGGACAGCAAGAATCATCGCGCGCTTCTCGATCTCGGCTTGAGCCTCGGCGCTAATGCGCGCGAGCAGCAGGCGGCGCGCCTCTTCGAGATGGCGGCGAGAGTAGCGCCGGATATCGCGCTGCCGCAGTATGTCTATGGCAATTTCCTCATCAATCACCGTCTCTTCGAAGCCGGTCTCCGATATGTCGATCGCGCCATAGAGCTCGATCCTCTGCAAGCCGAGCCCTATGTCGGCCGCGGCTTCGGCCTGCTCGGACAGGGGCGCATCGACGAGGCGGTCGCCGCCTATCGGCGGGCCGGCGAGCTCAAGCCGGAGAGCGCTCCCGTCGCCGGCACGCTGCTGTTCGCCCTGCAGCATTATCCGGGCGTCACCAAGCAGGAATTGCTCGACGCGCATAGGAGATGGGCGGCGCTCTATCGTCCGGCGGCGCCGCGCGACAAGCGCGCCTTTTCCAATGATCCCGATCCGAGGCGCAAGCCGCGGATCGGCCTCGTCTCCGCCGACATGCACCGGCATGCGGCGGCCTTTCTCACGCTGCGCGCCTTCGAGCAGCTCGCGGCCTTTGGATATGAGATCTACTGCTACAAGACCGACCGGAAGCGCGAGGACGATGATTTCAGCGAGCGCTTCAAGGCCGCGGGAAAATTCTGGCGTGATGTGTCCGATCTCGACGATGCGGCTTTCGCCGAGCTGATCGAGGAGCACAAAATCGACATTCTATTCGATCTCGCCGGGCATACCGCCGGCAATCGCCTCTCCGTCTTCGCCCAACGCGCGGCGCCGATCCAATTGAGCTGGGCAGGCTATGTCGGCACCATCGGCCTCGACACCTATGACGGCGTCGTCGCCGACCCGGTCGAGATTCCGCCGCAGGACGACGAATTCTACGCGGAGCCGGTCATCCGTTTGCCCGACTGCTACGTCTGCTATCATCCGCCGACCGATGCGCCGGATGTGGCGCCGCTCCCGGCGCTCGAAAAAGGCGCGATCACCTTCGGCTGCTTCAATCGTCCGGCCAAGATCAATTCGGAGGTCGGGCGCGCCTGGGCGCGTATCGTCGAGCAGCTTCCCGGCTCGCGCATTCTGATGGTCTATGGCGGTCTGAACGAGAGCGCCACGCAGATGGCGCTCTACGACGTCCTCGAGAAGGGCGGCCTGTCGCGTGAGCATGTCGAGCTCGTCGGCGGCGCGGAGCAGCCCGTGCTGCTGGACGCCTATGCGACGAGGGTTGATCTGGCGCTCGATCCCTTTCCGTATTCCGGCGGCGTCACGACGCTCGAAGCCCTGTGGATGGGCGTGCCGACGGTCACTTTCGTCGGCGACACTTTTGCCGGACGCCATTCGGCGACGCATCTCACCGCTGCGGGCCTCGCGGATTTCTGTACGCATTCGATCGACGATTATGTGGCGCTCGCCGTCGATTGGGCGAAGCGTCCGCAGGATCTCGCGGCGCTGCGCGCCAGCCTGCGCGAGAAGATCGCGGCCTCGCCGCTGAATGATCAGCTCCGTTTCGGACAGAATCTCTCGAACGAATTGGTGCGCCTCTGGACGCAATGGTGCGACCTGCGCCGCGCCGGCGAAGCGACCGGAGCGGGAGCGGCCGCTTGAGCGCGGACGCGGCGAATGTCGTTTTTCAGTGCAATCGAATCGCATTCGGGTGAGTGATATGACGCAGCAGCACATTCCGGGAGCGCGGCATCCGGACTATATCCGCGCCATTTTCGACCGCGCCGTAAAAATGATCGGGGAGGGCCGGTTGGACAGCGCCGAGGTGCTTCTCGCGACATTGAGCGAAGAGCCGAGCGCCCGCGAGGTGACGGCGCATCTGCGCGGCGTGATCGCGGCCAGGCTCATGGAGAAGTCAGCGGCGCAGCTCTTCTTCAAAGCGGCGCTCGAGGCCAATCCGCGCAATGCGGAGGCCCATGCGCAGCTCGGCGTGCTGCTGCTCGACGAGCGGCCGGTGGCGGCGGCGGCGGCCTTCGCAGCGGCGCTCGCGCTCGATGCGCGCAATCCCGATTGGCATGTCGCGCTCGCCGCCGCCTTTCATCGTTTGGGCTTCGTCGATCGCGAGAAAGACAATATCGCTGATGCGTTGGCGCTCTCGCCCGGCCATGCGGAGGCTTCGACGCGCGCCGCGGCTCTCGAGGTGGAGCTGGAAGAGACGCGCGAGATCGACGATCTGTCGCCCGAGGACGAGGCGATCCTCTGCGACGCGCTCTTCGCAGAGGGAACGCGGCGCCAGCGCGACGGCGACCTGGCCCGCGCCGCCGCCATTTTCGAGTGCGTCCTGAAGCGCGCGCCGACGCACGCCTTCACGCTTTGCAATCTCGGCGCGCTTCGCCGCGTCGCGGGCGATCTGCGCCGATCCGAGGAGCTGCTGGAGCAGGCGATCGCCGCCGATCCGAAGCTCGCGTCGGCGCGCCTGGCGCTCGCCGAGACTCATATGGCCGCGAGCCGTGAGCAGGACGCGCGCGCGCAATTCGAGGCGGCGATCGAGCTGGAGCCGCAGAACGCCGCCCCGCGCGCCGCCTATGCGATGGCCCTGCAAAGAACGGGCGCGCCGAAAGAATCGATCCCGCACTTTCATCACGCCATTCTCCTCGATCAGAATCAGCCGGCCGCGTTTTATGCGGCGCTCGGCGCGGCGCTCGAAGCGATCGGAATGCGTGATCGTGCGGAGATTGCGCTCCGGCATGCCGCGGCCCTGGCGCAGGCGTCATAGCGAGGCGCTCGGCGTCGGCCGAAGCGCCGGAGCCAATGAAGAGCCGTCGAACGACAAGCGCTCATTTGTCTTTGAAGCGAGCGCGCAAGCGCGGATCGTCGTCGCCCTCGAGCCACTCCGCCTCTTCGCCGTTCCCATTCATGTCGCCGGAAAGCTCGGGCGCGACACGGTTTCGTCGCGCCGGCATGCGCATGCCGATGTCGCGATCGAGCTGCTTTGCGCAATGGATCAGCGCCAGCTTCAATTCCGCCTGAATCGTGCGCTTTGTAACCCCGAAGCGCTTTGCGAGCGTCGAGGAAGGGATTTCGTCGATGGAGACCGCCAGCAATATATCGCGTCGCCGCGGCGGCATTTCCATCATGCCGCGCTTCAACACCTCGATCTCGGAACGCGCCTCGACGATACGCTCCGGATCAGGCGCGTCGTCGACGATGTCGAAGGAGAGATCTGTGTCGGACGGGCCGCCGAGCGATTCTGCCCTGCGCCGGTCAGCGGCGAGCCGCGTGGCGATGCGCAGTATGTAAGCTCTCGGACTTTTGATCGGACCGATCTCGACGCTCGAATGCAGCCGCAAGAACGTGTCTTGCAAAGCGTCCGCGGCCAAATCCGTCGAGCCCAGGCGGCGCGACAGACGCCGCTTGAGATCTTCATAACCCGTAAGAAGCAAATTGATCAGAGTCGCGCGGCTGGTTTCGATCGTCATCGAACGCTCCGCCTCCATCGACGCCGGGGAGCCTCGATGTCTCAAATATGCGCCAAGGGGATAGGTCGGGCGAATGACCCGGCAATGACATGCTCGCATCTTGCCGCGGTTTCATGAAATTCCTTCGACAGGATCTGGAAGTGACGCAAATCTTCGCAAAAATCCCATGTCTGCGGGCGATGCGACGGCGGCGGGCGAAGGCGGGGATAGAAGGAGACTACGGCCCGGACGAGCGCGAGCGGCAGGTTCGGCGGCGAGAGCGCTGTTCATTTGCGGATACGACGAGCGGGCGACGGATCGGAGGCCGGCACGACGGCAGCCACGCTGCGCATCGACTCGAGCCGCGAGCGGAATTCTTCCGCGACGCCTTGCGCGTCGAAGCCGTTGCGAATGATCTGAGGTTTGATGAAAACGATGATTTCCTGCCGACTCTTGGATTTGTCGGTATTGCCGAACAGATCGCCGAGATAGGTGATGCGACGTAAAATCGGGAGGCCGTCCAATGTGCTGTTATCCTGCTCGCTGATCATGCCTCCGAGCATCACGGTCTGGCCGCTCGTCACGGAAACGGTCGAGTGCACGCGCCGTTGGGAGATGGTCGGCGTCAGGCTCGTGCTCGTCGCATTGGAAATTTCCTGCTCGACTTCGAGCTGGATTGTCCCATTGCCATGGACATGCGGCCAGACTTTCAAGATCACGCCGGTGTCGCGCATCTGATAGGAATTGACGACGGTGTTGGTGTTCGAGAGAATATTCGCCGAACCGGTCGAGATCGGGATTTCCTGGCCGACCTGGAGAAGCGCGGGTTGATTGTCGGCGACGACGAGCGAGGGCGCCGACAGAACCTTGACGCTGGTGAGCGTCGACAGCGCATTCAAAATGAGGTGAGGTCGAGCCTCCGAACCGAGCACCAGATTGAAGCCGGGAAGGACACGCTGGAGGACGAGGTTCGACACCGCGCTCGCGGTGGAGGAGCTGGAGCTCGTATCGGTCGACGAGCTCGATGTCGAGGTCGACGCGGCGGACGCATTGGCCTGCGACGCATTGGCTCTGGTGGCGTTGCCGAGATAATATTGCACCCCGTATTGCAGCTGGTCGGTCAGCGAGACTTCGGCGACGGTCGCCTCTATGGCCACCTGCAATTGCGGCCTGTCGAGCTCGCGCAGCGAGCGTTCGATGACGTGATAGTCGTCCTGACTGGAGTAGACGATAATCGAATTATTGCTGCCGTCGGCCGTTATCCGCACATTCTGAAAGACGCCGCGGGGCAGGCTCCCGGGCGAGGTGGCGTCGCCTTTGGCTTCCGCGTCGGCGTCCTTCTTCTCGTTGAAATTCTCGAAGGAGGCGGCGATCTGGCCGCCGCCCTGGCCCGAGCCCGCCCCTGCGCCGCCGGCTTGACGCGCATTGGAGCCGTTGGAGTTGTTGCTATTGCCGAAAGCGCTGCCGGAGGACACCGAGTCCAGCTTCGATTGCGCGGCGCTCGCGCCCGGCGCGATCTGGCTCGTCGCGGATTCGCTCGTCGTCGATCCGGCGCCCTTGCCGACGAAAATCTCGTTGAGAATTTTGGCGATTTTGGTCGCGTTGCCATTTTCGAGACGATAGATGCGCACTGTCGTTCCCGTCGTGTCCGAACGATCGAGACGCCGCACCCATAGCGTCACGCGTTCCAGCGTCCGCGGACTTTGCGTCACCGCCATCACGGCGTTCATGCGCGAGATCGGCTGGAACTTCACCGCGCCGGCACCTTGCCCGCCTTCCCCGGTTTCGAAAATTTGCTCGAGCTCACGGGCGAGTGTCGCCGGCGACGTCGATTTCAGCGGATAGACGCCGACGGACTGGTTGCGCATCCACTCGACATCGAAGCCGGCGATCATATTCAGCATCGCGTGTCGTTCGTTCGTCGGGCCCTGCACCAGGACGAAATTGCGCGCCGTGTCCGCGCGGATCATGTTGGGGCGGGCCGCGAAGTTTTCCGCGGCCTTCACCACTGTGGCCGCGGACGTGTAGCGGAGCGGGACGATGGTGACGCCGAAGCCCGGCTGATCGGCGCCGAAATTGATGGGGCCCGTGCCATTGGCCTCGTTGATGGGCACAATTCGGATGACGTCATGGTCGCGCACGAGCGCCGCATTGGACATGCGCAGCGCGCTCTCGAAGGCCGCCAGCACATCCTTGCGTGCGATCGGCGCCGTGGCGATTAGCGTCATCGGCGCCGTGATGCGCGCATCGACGACGAAATTCAGGCCCAGCGCGTCGCCCAGCAAGGCCTTGGCGACGGTCTGGACATCGGCTTGATCGAAATTGATCTCGACGCCATCACCGCGCTCCGCCGCGCCGGAGCTCGGCGGAGCGGCGCCCTGCGTCTCGCCGGTCTTTACCGCTACCGAGCGGCCCGAGCCAGGAAAGAGCATCGCGGGCCTTTGCTTCTCGCCGCGGGCCTGGTCGGCGAGAAGTGGAAAGCGCGCGGTCAGATCGGCGACACGGATGGGGTCGACACTGTCGCCCCGGCCGACGCCGGCCAATTGCTCTGGCGATGAGCAGGATTGCAACAATCCCTGCGACGTCGCGAGCAGCGCCACAAACAGCCAGCGCCCGACGGTGGAAGCGAATGAGCCGGCGCGCCGGCGCGTGGATCGACAAAACACGACAATACTCCAATACGCGATAATTCAACCACGAACAAACATCTGCCTTCGCTGGCGCTCAAGTCGAATCGCATGCTTGTGTGACAGAGAGGCAACGAAACCATGGCCGTGGTCGGGCGTCTGACAGCGCGACCGTCACGACGGCGTCAAAAGCGGCGGCTCTACTGCGGACCGATTGCTCGATGCCATGTGTTACGGCGGCTTTTCATGTCTCAAAGCGCATTTGTCGATCATCTTTCCCGCAAGGGCGTCCTGCGCGAGCCGGAGGCGCTCGAAAGCGCGCGCGGCCGCGACATGGCCGGCGAGATCGATTGGACGAGCCTGACGCGGCTCACGCCTTCCGACTTCGCCGACGAGCTCGCGCAGTTCTATGCCTGCAAGCGCATCAAGCGCGGCGAGCTCGCCGCCGAAGAATTCGCGGGCAAACGTCTCTCGCGTCGCTTCTTGAAGGATGGGCGGCTGTTTCCTTTCGCGCATGACGGCGGCTGTCTGACGCTGGCCGTCGCCGCGCCAGTGGAGGCGGATACGCTGCTCGCCATCGAGATCGCGCTGGAGCGCAAGGCGGAAATCGCCGTGGCGACCGCCGACGAGATCGACGCCGCTCTCGCGGCGGCGCAAGGCCGGGAGCAAACGGCTCCCGCGACGGAGATCGCCGAGGGCGCCGCCGGCTCCGACGATCTCGACGATTTGCGCGATCTGGCGCGCGGCGCGCCGGTGGTGCGCGCGCTCGACGATCTTTTGCGCCTCGCCGTGGAGCAGCGCGCCACCGATCTCCATATAGAGCCGTTCGCGGGAGCCTTGCAGGCGCGGCTGCGCATCGACGGCCTCTTGAAAGCAACGCAGGCTCCGCCGATGACCATGGCCAAGGGGCTGCTTTCCCGCCTCAAAATCATGGCCGGGCTCAACATCACGGAGCGGCGCCTGCCGCAGGACGGTCGCGCGCGCATCGTCGTCGCCGGCGCCGAAATCGATCTGCGCGTCGCGACGATGCCGACCCTTTATGGAGAGGGCGCGGTCATCCGCCTTCTGCGCAAGGGCTCGGGCGTCGTCGCGCTCGATCAGATCGGCCTGACACGGCGCGACAGCGGGATTTTAAGGCACAATCTCCAGGCGCCATTCGGCATGATCATCGTCACCGGGCCGACCGGCTCCGGCAAGACGACGACGCTCGCCGCCTCGCTCGCCGAGATCAACGAGCCGACGCGCAAGATTCTCACGATCGAGGACCCGGTCGAATATCAGATCCCCGGCGTCAATCAGACGCAGATTCATCCCGGCGTCGGGCTCACTTTCGCAATGGCGTTGCGCGCTTTCCTGCGTCAAGATCCAGATGTCATCATGGTCGGCGAGATGCGCGACGCCGAGACGGCGCATATCGGCGTTCATGCCGCGCTCACCGGCCATCTCGTGCTCACCACGCTGCATACGAACACCGCGGCCGGCGCGATCACCCGC
Source organism: Methylosinus sp. (assembly GCF_036560965.1). NCBI lineage: Bacteria > Pseudomonadati > Pseudomonadota > Alphaproteobacteria > Hyphomicrobiales > Methylocystaceae > Methylosinus > Methylosinus sp. The sequence goes on from NZ_DATBQF010000072.1 coordinate 36,425, forward strand.
CTCATCGACATGGGCATCGAGAGCTTTCTGCTCGCCTCGAGCGTGCGCGCGATCGTCGGCCAGCGCCTCGTGCGCATCCTTTGTCCCGATTGCAAGCAGCCCCATGCGCTCACCGCGAAGGATTTCGTCGACGACGCGCGCTACGCCACGCTCGGCTTCGCGGAAGGCGATATTCTGCATCGTCCCAAGGGCTGCGAATGGTGCAGCTTCACCGGCTTTCGCGGCCGCCGTGGCGTGTTCGAGGTCATGGAGGCTTCGCCCGTGTTGCGCGCCGCGATCGGACCCAAGACGAATGCGACCGAGCTCGAGGCGGTCGCGCGGAACGAAGGCATGACCTCCATGACCGAGGATGGCGTCGCGAAATGCCGCGCCGGACTGACGACGATCGACGAAGTCTTCCGCGTCACCATGAGCGTGTGATCCCATGCCGCAGTTTCGCTATCGCGCAGTGACGTCGACCGGAGAGATGGTCTCGGGCCAAGTCGACGCCCCGACTCGCGAGGAAGTGCTTCGCCGCATCGAATATCTGGGGCATCTTCCCATAGAGGCGGAACTCGTGAGCGCAGGGCGGATCGCCGCTCTTTCGCGGGACGTCCGTCCGCCGGCGCGCGACGTCACCATCTTCCTGCGGCAATTGGCTCTGCTGATCGGCTCCCGCCTGACGCTGGAAGCCGGACTCCAGACGCTCGCGGAAGACGCGAGCAAACCTATGGTCCGCTTCGCCGAGTCGCTTCGCTCGACGATTTCCGCGGGCGACAGTTTCGCCGAGGCGCTCGAACGTCATCCGACCATCATCGAACCGGCCTATGTAGCAATGGTCCGCGCGGGCGAGGCGTCAGGCCGGCTGCAACCGGTTTTGAGCGCGATCGTCGAGGATCGCGCCCGCAACGAGCTTCTCGGCGAGCGGATCAATTCCGCCATTCGCTATCCATTGTTTCTCATCGGCTCCGCTATTCTCATCCTGTTTTTTTTCTTGGTGTATGTCGTGCCGCAATTCGAGCCGGTCTTCAAGGACATCGGTGATCGCCTCAACGGCGGCGCGGCCTTCGTGCTGGCGGCCTCCGCTTGGCTGCACGCCAATCTCTATCCGTTCCTCGCCTGCTGCGTGGCCTTCGTTTTTCTTCTGTGGCTGATCTTCAGCCGCAAAGAGGCGCGCGTCCGGTTGATCGCGATTCTCGCGAAGCTGCCGGGGGTGGCCGGACCGATGCGGGATGGACGCACGACGCGCATCGTCAGCGCTCTCGGTCTTCTCGTCGGGAATGGCGTGTCTCTGCCGACGACATTGAAAATCCTGCGCGACATCGTCGCCGATCCGGAGGCGGTCGCTGCGATCGACAAAGTGCTCGCGCAGGTGCGCAGCGGCCGGCGTTTTGCCGAGGCGCTCGCCGAGACGAACCTCCTGCCTTCGCTCGCCGTCCGAATGTTGCGCGTCGGCGAGGAGACGGGCGATCTCGCCGCGATCGCCGCCCATGCGGCGCAGTTCTACGAGCACAGACTGGACCTCGGTCTCGATCGTCTCATGGGAGCGATCGGGCCGGTCGCGATTATTTTCGTCAGCGTCATCGTCGGCGCGCTGGTCGTCTCGATCATGAGCGCCCTTCTCAGCATTACGGAGCTCGCCCTATGAATAGGAAATGTTCGCCCAAGCGCGCCGAACGCCTGCTGCGCGCCGCGAGTCCCGGCTATACGCTGGTCGAGATGCTCGTCGTGCTGACGATCATCAGCCTCATTCTCGGTCTCGTCGGCCCGCGCGTGCTGAATTATCTCGGGGAATCGCGCGTCAAGACGGCGAAGCTACAGATCGAGAGCTTCGCCTCGGCGCTCGACCTCTTCTACATCGACGCCGGCCGCTATCCCTCCGCTTCCGAAGGGCTCGTCGCTCTCGTCGAGCGTCCGAGCGACGTCGACGTGTGGAGCGGTCCCTATGTGAAGGGCGGCCGCGTTCCCAACGATCCCTGGGGCAAGCCCTACCAATATCGCTTCCCCGTCGACCACTATCCGCCATACGAGATCATGTCCCTAGGCTCGGATGGCCAGGAGGGCGGTGTGGGAACCGCGGCCGATATTTCGAACATCGAACATCCCAATGTCGCCAATGCGGATCATTGAACGACAGGCGGGTTTCACGCTGATCGAAATGATGGCGGTGATGATGATCATCGCCCTGATTTCCGCTCTCGCCGTGACGCTGGCGCCGAGCTCTGGCCGGGCGCGGCTGAAGGCGCTCGCGATCGACGTGGCGGCGCTGCTGCGGCGCGAGCGGCTCGGCGCGATGATGAGCGGCAGGGCCCGGCATGTGGCGCTGGACGGCGAAAAGCGCGCGCTGCGCGGCGAGAGCGGCGGCTCCGTGGCGGTGCCCGCCGATGTCGCGGTGGCGCTGCTCGGCGTCGAAGGCGGCGCGGGCCCGTTGCGGCCGGTCGTCCGCTTCGAGCCGGATGGCGCATCCACCGGAGCGGCGCTCGCCTTCGAGCGGGAAAGCGTCCGCTACGAGGTGCGCATCGACTGGTTCACCGGAGGCGTGTCGATCCATGCGCCGTGACGCGAAGCGCCCGCGCGCGGGCTTCACGCTCATCGAGGCGCTCGTCGCTCTCGCTGTGCTCGTCGCCTTCGCCGGCGCGCTCGGCCCGCATCTTTTTCAAGGGCGTCGCATTCTGGCGAGCGGCAAGGGGCGGGTGAATGCGGCGCTTCTCTTACGCTCGCTCATCGAGGCGCCGTTCGACCGCGAGGGCGGAGCAAAGGCGCGGGACGGGGAGACCGGCGGCTTTCGCTGGCGGATCGCGGCGACGCCTATCTTTCTCGATAAGCCTGTTTTCGACGGCCCCCCTCCCGGCAAGGACGAGGAGGCGAAGGAAAAGGCGGAGGACGAGAAGGACGCGCCGAAATGGGCGGCCTATCGCATCGAGGCGCGCGTCTCCTGGGGCGAGGGGCAGTCGGTCGCAGCGGAGACGATCCGTCTCGCGAAGCAGCAATAGGGGCGCATGATGGCGAGAGGCCGCTTCCTGGGCGAAAAAGAGCGTCGCGCCGGCTTCACCCTGGTGGAGACGCTGGCCGCGCTCGCCGTCGCCGCGGCCATCATCTTTGGAGCGGCGGCGCTCATCCATCATGTCGCGCTCTATTTCGATCGCGGGGCGATCGGCGTGACCGAGGCGGAGCGTTTCGCGCTGGCGTTGGATCGTCTGTCGCGCGATTTTGGCGCGGCGCGCTTTGTCGTTGGGGCCGCGGAAAGGGACGAGCGGCCGTCCGACCGTGGCCCGGCTCCGAAGGACAAGGACAAGAAGGCGCGTCCCGTCGCTTTCTCGGGCGGGCCGGGGCGGATCGTCTTCGTCACCGGGAGCGCTGTCGGCGCCCGCGCTGCGCCGGAGGAGGCGCTGACCCTCGATGTCGAGCCTTTGCGCGACGGCGTGACGCGGCTGGTGCGCCGGCGCTCCGTCTGGCTGGGGCCGCGCGCCGGCCTTCTCGCCGAGGCGGCGGGAGACGCAGTAGTGTTGCTCGAAGGCCGTTACGATATGTCGTTCGACTTCGCGCGCATGGGCGCGCGCGGCGACCTCGTCTGGACCGACAGTTGGACGGGCGAGACCGAATTGCCGCGTGTCGTGCGTCTGCGGCTCGCCGATCCGGTAACCGGCGCAAATCTCGTCGCCGGCGCGGAGTTTATCCTATGGGCCGACGCGCCTGCCGCCTGCTCGCGAGAGACGTCCGATTGCCTGCCCGGCAAGACAGCGGCGCCAAGTGAGAAGAAAGCGCAAGAACCGCCGAGGGAGCCGACATGAGAGTCCGCTCCCGCCTCGATCCGCGACGCGGCGTCGTGCTCGTCGCCGTGCTGTGGACGATCGCGCTGCTTTCGGCGCTCGCCATGGCGGCGGGGGCGGGGTTTCGCGGCTTCGCCGGCGTTCTCGCCGTCAATCGGGATCGCGTGCAGGCGGAGGCGCTGTTCACCGCGGGGATGGAAGCGGGGGCGAACCTTCTCGCGAGCTATCAGGGGCGGCCGTTGACGCCGACCGAGACGCGCATTTCCCTCTCGACCGGCGTCGCGCGCGTGCGGCTCAGCGATGAGCTCGGCAGGATCGACATCAACAGGGCGCCGATGGAGGTTTTCGCTTCGCTGCTCGCCGAGGTCGGCGCGCCCGACGCCGGCGAGGTGGCGCGCGCCATCGTGCTCTGGCGCGACGGCCAGGCGCCGACAGCCGCTCAGCGAGAGGCTGCCGAACCACCGCCGCAGCAGGGCCAGAGCGCCGGCGCGGCGAAGCCGCAGCAGGGCGAGAAGCCGCCGGACAAGCGAGACTTCGAGCAGGTCTTCACCAATGTCGATCAATTGTCCCAGATCCCCGCCGTGACGCCCGACTATGCGCGCCTCGTCGCCCCCTATGTGACCGTGTTCGGCGCGGAGACGGTGAACGCTGCGACGGCGCCGCCGCAGATCCTGCGCGCATTGCCCGAGATGACCGCGGCCAAAGTCGAGCAGATTCTCGAAGCGCGAAGCGTTTCGCCGAGCGAGCCGGCGCGGGTCGAGCGGATTCTCGGACCGACCGCCCGCTATGCGAAGCTCGCGACCCGTTCGGTCGCGCGGCTGCGGATGACGGTCGCCCTCACGGACGGCTATGCGGCGGCGGCGGAAGCCGTCATCGTCATATTGCCGAAGGATAGACAGCCTTATCGTGTTCTCTCCTTCGAGCAGCAGCGGACGCCGATCGACGTCGGCGAACGCCGATTTTTCGAGTGAAATTCATGTTCGTCGCCGATTTCCTCATTCATTGGATCGACGTGCTGGCGCAATTCGCGGAACGTCTGCGTGAGATTTGGCGCGGTCGCGGCGCCCTCTACATTGCCCGTGAGACAGACGGCTTTCGCATTCGCTCGGCGGACCCGGGCGCGCCGGTTCTCGTCGCCGCGGAGGCGAGCGCCTTTCCCGAGGACATCCGACGCCGCGCGCGCCGAGAAAGCGTCGTGCTCGAATGGCCGAAGGAGCGTATCGTGACGCGCCGCATCGCGCTGCCGGAAAAAGCGCGGGAGTTCATGCGCGGCGTGGTCGACAATCGGCTCGAACGTCTGTCGCCCTGGCCGGTCGCGCAGATCGTCTACGGGCTGGCCGCCGCGCCCGGCGAGCAGCCGGGCAGCCTCGACGTGCGCGTGTCGATCGTCTCGCGCAGCGAGGTCGATGCGGCCTGCGCGGAACTCGCCGCTCGCGGCCTCACGGTCGACCGGGTCGTCACGGGGCAGGGCGGCGAGGCTCCGGTGGTCCTGTGGTCGCGCGACATGCGGCAGGCGGCGGAAGGCCGGGGCCGCCTGCGCCTCGCCATCGGCGGCGGCGTCGCGGGCTTTGTGGCGGTCTGCGCCGTCGCCGGCCTCTGGGCCACGATCGCGACGACCACGTTTCGAGACGAGAACGAAACGCTGACGGCGCGCGCCCGTACGATGCAGAAGCAGGCGCGCGCTGGCGCGGACCCGCGGACCATCGCGGCGCTCCCCCCGCAGGAGCGCGCCTGGGTGCGCAAGGAAACATCCATTTCCGCCCTTCATCTCCTCGAATCCCTGTCGCGCAGCCTGCCGGACGGCGCTTATCTGACCGAGCTCCGGTTCGAAGCCGATAAGCTTCGGATCGTCGGCCTCGCCGAGGACGCGCCGGCGTTGATCGCCGCGTTCGAAGCCTCCGGGCCATTGTCGCAGGTGCGCTTCTATGCGCCGACCACGCGCGGCCCGGACGGCAGGCTCTTCACTTTCAGCATAGAGGCGCATGTCGCGGCGCGCCTCGCGCTCACGGGAGGATGAGGCGATGCGGCTCGATCTTCGGCTCGATCGTGAAGAGGGCGCCGCCCTCGGCGCGCTGGCGGCGCTCGTCATCGTCTGCGGGGCGGGGGCGCTGTTCGCGCTCGGCGTGCGGAGCGGCGCCGCCGAGGAGAACGCCCAGCATCGCGAGACGCTGACGCGGCTCGAGGCGGCGCAAAAGCGCGCCGGGGGAACGGGCGGCCGAGCCGTCGCGCCCGAGGCGGCCTTTCTCGCGGCGCCGACGGCGGCGCTGGCCAGCGCGCAATTGCAGACCTATGTCACGCGCCTCGTCGCGGCCCAGCACGCCGCTCTGGCCTCGTCCAACGCGCCGCCGACGACGAGCAAGGAGGCAGCCGACGCCGTCCGATTACAGGCGACCTTCGACATGGAGCTCTCGGCGCTTCAGGCGCTCATCTATGATCTGGAGGCGGGGACGCCCTATGTTTTCGTCGAGGCGCTCTCCCTCCAGCCGCTCGACGGGGCGCGACGCGGCGGCTCGCAGCCGTTTTTGCGCGTCACCTTGAACCTTCGCGCCCATTGGCGCCGGACGGCGTCATGAGACGCTCGCTGCTCGTCGCTCTCACCCTTCTCGCCGCCTCGCATGTCCCCGCGCAGGAGACGCCGGCCCGCGTCGACGCCAATCCGCTGGCGCGCCAGCCGCTCGAGCGTTTTGCCGCGACGCGCGACCGCCCATTGTTCACACCGAGCCGCCGGCCGCCGCCGACCCCGACGGCGCATCGTGAGGCCGAGCCGCCGCCGCCCCCGCCCGAGCCGCCGGCCGTCGTGCTGCTCGGCGTGCTGACCGATGCGCGAGGAACGCGCGCTTTCATCCGGCCCAATCCGATGGACAAGGTTCGCTCCGCTCGTGTCGGTGACGATATAAATGGTTGGAAAATAACACGGATAGAGCCGACGCGGATCATTTTTGGGCAGGATGAGCGCAGCAAGACATTCGCCATGTTCGAAACGAGGCGCGTCACGACGAAGACCGCGCGCACGAATGCGCAGCGCTAAACTTTCGAAAGAATTTTTATGGTGACGCTTCGGGTTTGGCTCTCGCGCATCGTCTCGTGAATAGATCGCGCCCGCATGCGGGCATATTCACGAGACGACGAGAGTCGCAATGTCGCAACACATACGAGCGCCGCTCTATAGATTGACGGAAGCTCTCGCGAGACGGCTCGGACTCGGAATCCTCGCTACGAGCGCTTTGCTCCACGGAGCCACGCCGGCGCAGGCCGCCGCCTACCACTCGGCGGACGGCGCTCCCGCCGCATGGCGGGATTACGCATTGCTCGTCGGGCGTCGGGTTCAGGACTGGCTCGGCCAGGACAGCGAGCAGACCCGCCGGCTGCGAATGTCCCTGGAAGCGCGCTCGCAGCAGAACGCCTCGCCGTCGACCATCGTGGCGCGTGTCTGGATTTTGGCGAACGGGACGGTCGAGCGCGTCGATTTGGAGGGATTCGATCCGGCGGATGCGGAGGCGTTACGCGCGCTTTTGACGCGACAGGAGGTGGGCGCGCCGCCGCCGGCCGACATGTCGCAGCCGCTGCATTTGAAACTATCGCTGCAGGCGAAGAATTGAGCGGCGGGAGGCATCGTCGGAGCGTGGCCGAGGCGCGCGCCGCTCGCCTGCTCGCTGCGGCGACGCTCGGCGCGCTCTCGGTCGCCTCGCCTCTCGCGGCCGAAGAGACGAGCAATCGAAGCTCGGCGAAGGCGCCGGAAGCGGCGGCGGCGCGGCCAGGCTCGCCCGCCGTCTATCGCGCGCTGGCCGAAAGCGAAGCGCGCCGCGCCGGAATGCCGGGCGAGATCGCCGACGCCGTCATGGCCGTCGAGAGCGGCTATGATTCCAACGCCCTAGGCTCGGTCGGCGAGATCGGGCTCATGCAAGTGCTGCCGTCGACGGCGCGAGCGCTGGGATTCGAAGGTCGGATGGAGGGGCTCGCCGTTCCCGAGACCAATATTCGCTATGGCGTGAAATATCTAGCGGGCGCCTGGCGGCTCGCTGGCGGCGATCTCTGCACGGCGGTCATGAAATATCGCGCAGGCCATGGAGAGACGCGCTTTTCGCATCGCTCCGTCGATTATTGCCTCGCCGTGCGCGCCAAGCTGATGGCGCGTGGCTATCGCGTCGCCGGAATCGTTCCGATCGCCACCTTCGGCGACGCGGCGCCGTCTCGCCTCGGCTCGGCGCTCGGCGCCGGATGTCGTCGAAACTGTCTCGCGGCGTCTAGCCACGCCGAGCCCGATTTCGACGCGATCAACACGCGCCTCGATCATATCGTCATACAAGCGAACGCAAACGCTGTGCGGTTGCGGTGAGGCCTCGATCATTTCAATCGTTCGAAGGGACGAAACATGAGATATCTCGGTATCGCTATACTGATGATGCCGTTCGTCGCGCCGTGTCATGCGAACGACCTCACGACGCCGAACGGAGAAATCATTATCGGCGGCGGAGCGTCGCCGACGACTGTGGATGGAACCTGCGTCGACGTTCAAATCGGCGGCGATCTGGCTTTCGGTTGCCTCAATCGACGGCTGAGGCGCGACGTCGAGCGCATCCGCCCGATCATCGAGGCTCCTCCCGTAGACGCTCGATCGTCCGACCTGAAGACCGGCGTCGTCAACCTGCCGGCCATACGCCAGCAGTATGGACGGAACTTCGGAATTTCGGCCGTCCCTTATCGCGAGCCGACGGTCAACGCCGGATCGCCGATGTTGCGACGTTGAAGTCGCCGCTCTCGCATGGACGCCGGACGCGATCCGGGCGCGGGCAATCTGAAGGGTAGAGTTGGTCATGTTGGAAAATTTTGCGCAATTTCAGAAGATAGAAGATGGCGACAACAAAATGCGCCATCTTTCGAACCCGCGTGCGTCCGGCCACGATCTCGCAGGCCTCTTGCCGTTAGTCAGCATAATCATCACCAATTACAATTATGGGCGATTCCTGCGCGAAGCATTGGATTCGGTCTTCGCTCAGACTTATCCGCACATCGAATGCATCATCGTCGACGACGCCTCGACCGACGATAGCGATATCGTCCTGGAGAGCATTCGTCGCCACGAACCGCATGTTCGCATTATTTGCCACAGGGAAAATTTGGGGCAGACAACCGCGTTCAGAACGGGCCTCGCGGCCAGCTTTGGCGAATATGTCGTATTTTTGGACGCCGACGATATGTTCCTTCCAGCCTTCGTCGAGACGCATCTCTACGTTCATCTCTCGCTACGGATCGCGGTTGGCTTCACCTCGTCGGATATGTTCCAAGCGATCAATGGTCGCATCGTCAGATCGTCCTGGACCACCATCAGCGATTACGTCGCGTCAGGGCGCGGATTGCGCAAAGAGCGCCTGCGTCGCATCGATGCCGTCGCGTGCGACTTTTGGCCATTCGAGCGCGCGCCGCTCGACGATGTCGAATCTCGCGTCCACTTCGTGGACCCGCTCGGTTCGGAGGACTGGGTCTATGCGCCGACGTCGGGGAATTGTTTCAGACGAGACGCCCTGACATTGCTTCTCGGCGATGGCCCTCTCATGGATCTTCGATTCCACGGAGATACTTATCTGAACAAAGGCGTGCGGCTGCTGAACGGCGCCGCGCTCATCGATGCGCCCCTCACCATTTACCGAATCCACGGCGGAAACGGATTCGCGAGCCACGCGGAACTCTGCGGAGTCCATAGCGCGGCGCCTTTCAAGGCTTTCAGGGCCGAGTATTTCGCCTGGCGCGCGGTCGTGGATCGTCTGATCGACCATGTTGACGAACTCGCGGAGCGCGTCGGCGCGGACCGCTATGTCAGCGCGCTCGTTTGCCTACAAAAATCCTATGTGGACCATCCGGATTTTCAGCAGTTCGAGAGCCTCGTGCGATATATCGAAACGCGACTAGAGACGCGGGCGGATTCAATTCGCGCCTGCCTCGGCATGGACTGGTTCGAACACTTATCGACGAGCGTGAAGCGCAGCAGCAAGCGGCGAGTCCAGGTGAAAAGACGGGCGCCGCGACCCTGGATACGACCTTTCGCCGAATTTTTCCTGACGGCGGGCCGCTCGATGAGCCTTACGGCGATGACGAAGATCGGCGATCGGCTCTGGCATTTCTGATATCCGATCCGCATTGTCGGCTGCTTTCGTCGATATCCGGTAAATTTCTGTCGGTCAGTCAGTGGTCGCGATGAAGAGCCGGTGTCCGCCTATCGAAAGGGATTTCGCGGGCTTGCGACGAAAGCTGCGCGAAATCGAGCGAAGCGGCGAACGAGGTCGATGCGCAGGCTCGTGACCCGGTGTCGTTCGTCGAACGACACCGTGCGCGAAGCGCCAAGTTCAATCATCATACACGGCGGAAAAGGAAACACGCCGCATTCCGGCGGGCGTCGGGTCGCCGCTATGCGCGACGCGGCCGGATGCGCGGTCGCCAGATTGTCCCAGTCGTAATCGTAGATTTCGGCGAGATATTGCGCGATTTCCTCATCGTCGAAGACGAGACTCGCATCGCGATTCGTCTTTACCCCCTCGTTGGACCAATTATGGCTGCCGAACATGACGCGCTTGCCGTCGACGATGATCGTCTTGTTGTGGCAGGCGGGCTGAAAGCGGAACACCTCTTTGGGAAAGCCGAGCGCGATGAGAATATCGAGGTTCTCCTGCTTCATGAGATCGCGGCAGATGATCCGCACGTCGACGCCCGCGTCGATCTTGCTCTTCAACGCCCCGACCAGCAGCTTGAACTCGGCGAAATCCTCGTTCGTTCCGCGAAAATTGATATATTGATTTTGGAATCTGACGCTCTCGCGCGCCGAGCGGATCAGTTTGAGCGTATGTTCGGCGTAATTGTCGGGCGTCAGCAGCGGCTGCACCGAGACTTCGCGATCGAGGCGCAAAGGCTCGAAATAGCGCGGCGGCCGCGCGAAGGCGGGCGGCGCTTCGGGCTCTTCGGGAACGAAGAGATCGGGTTCGGGGCCTGGCTGCGGCGCCGCCGCCTGCGCCGCGGCGAGATCGTGATCGCGCGCGATATAGCCCTCGAAGATCGACGCGATCTTCGGATCGACGATGATCGCGTGATAGTCGCGGTTGTATTTGCGCTGGAAGCCGACGGGCGGCCGATCGCGTCGCGGGCCGAAGAGGTGGATGTTCGGCTGGTTCGACGATTGCCAATTTCCGCTCGAGCACCACACGGCCCCGCCGTCGCGCACCGCGACCTTGATGTGATAGGCGGAGGCCCATTACGTCCGGATGCGCGCGCGAATGCAGCGTCGCCCAGGCGAGCTCGAAGCGCGACTTCAGCGTCTCCGAAAGAGGGTCGACGACGCCGGCGACTTCCTCGAGATCATCGGCCTTGACTCCGGAGGACGGCGGCTTCTCGGGCACAGGATGGAGCACGAGCTCGAAGTCGCGCCCCGCTGGCGCGACAGCGGCTTTCACGGCGTCGAAAATATGCGGCGCGGTGAATTGATACATGGCGACGGTGAGACGCTTGCCGGTCTCGCCGAGAAAGCTCTCCAGCTCGCTCCAGCCGGCCTCCGGACTGACGCAGACGGTGAGCTGCATGCGTTCTTTCACGAGCGGCAGATTCGGCGGCTCCGGCGGCGTGTAGGAGCCGGTCTTCGGCGGAGCGAAGACGAGCGCCTCGTCGCCGACGATGAGACGCTCGAAAGCGGAAGTCGGCGCCCCGGGCGCGCCGAATGACGGCGCAGGGGCCTCCTCCTTCGCGAGCTGTTCTTCGACCGTCGCATCCGCGATCACGACCGGAACGCCGAGCTCCGTGGCGAGCGCGGAGGCGTGCTGCGTCGCCGTCCCAGGCTGGACGGCGACGACGACGGCGGGAATTGGCGCGCCCGTCGCCGGATAGGCGTAGCCGGGGCGCACAGTGATCACCGTCGCATCGGCCGAGAGCTTCGCTCGCGCGGCGGCGACCGCCGGCAGGACAGGCGCGAAGGCGTTGCGGACGGCGTCGGAAATTTTCGCGAGAACAGTTTCGGTCATGACGATCGGCTCCAATCGGTGGTCAAGTCAAATCGGCGACCCGCAGCCGCGCCGCGGGATCGCCCAATGTCACGTAATTCTGCGCATCGTTGCGTTGCAGCCAATAGGCGACGAGATCCTTGTCGCTCATGCGCGACGACGCCGCGGCGCTGGGCGACACCGCGCTGAGCAGCGTCGTCGACAGCGACGCGAAATGGCCGCCGAACTGGTCCTTCACCGCATGTCCCACCGGCTCGCCGCGCATCACATAATGGAGACTTTCGCGGAATGGGCCGATCTGCGCGGCCGTGGATTTGGGCGGCCGGATCGAATAGCCCCAGGCGCGATCGATATGGGCGACGACCGCCAATGCGCCGCCTTCGGGATGCGCCAGCAGCCTTTGCGGCAGCGCGGCGACGAAGGGCTGCGGCGCCAGCGGCCGCAGCCGGCCGGCCTGTTCCGGGTCGAGCAGAAATTGGTCCAGGTCCGGCGTGCCGCCGCCGAAACAGGCGAAGAAAAAGGCGATCAGGCCATGAACCTTGGCGTTGTCCGGCACATCGGCGGCGGCCAGATAGGCGTCGGGGCCGATGCGGCCGAAGCCTTGCCAATCCTGGCACAAGAGCGCTCCCTGGATTTCGTGCTGGCGCGGCTGGCCGCTGCCCACCTCCATCCCATGCGAGGCGGTGAACAAGACAGCCGGCGGCTTGGGGCCGCGCAGCGTCGCGATGAGGGCCGCTTTGGTTGCGTCGTCACCGGCAGAAGGCGCTCCACGAAGGCGCATTCTTCATTCACTGGCTTTGCGAGGCGCGGCGTCGCGCCAGCGACGCCGCGGGCGAGCGGCGTCACCAACTCGGTCGCGCTGAGCTCCGTCGCCTCGTCGCCCGGATGGCGCGTGCCCCAATAGACGACTTCCTTGCCATTGATCGGAGCGGAGCCCGGCTCCTCATAGGCGACGATCGAGGCCGCATAGCGTTCGTAGTCGGCGATCTGGTCGAAGGTGAGCCGTCCGACCGCGAAGTCGACGCCGAGGAGATATTGGAACTCGAAGGGAATCTGGTCGGGTGGCCCGACGATGAGCAGATAATAGGGAACCGCCTGGGGGTCGAGCGAGCCGGGGGTGACATTGTAGCGGCGACGCCAGTCTCGTGTCTCCTCTCCGCGCCTGTAGGACAAAGTCTTGAACAGCGCGCCCGCTTGCGCCTTGCGGCGATCTAGCAAGGGCTTCAGCGCGTCCACCACTTCTCGGGGAGCCTCCTCGAAGAAGATGACGCCCCAGCCCGCCTCCTCGATTTTCCCATAATCGACGCCGGGCGGCAGGCCGAAGCTGCGCGCCTGCTCGCCGCGCGTCGCGGCGAAGGCCCCGACATTGGGACGCGCGCGCGCGATCTTGCCGAGCGCGGCGACAGTCATCGGCGCGACGGCGTAGCGTCCGGTTTCGGCGTCGACGCCATTGAAATAGACCAGCTCGGCGCCTTTGTCGCCCTCTTGCCGACCCTCGTCGGCGGGGGCCCCGCAGCGGCGGCCGCGACGCTTTCCTCCGGCGGCGACGCCTGTCGATCGGAGTTCGGATGCGGCGCGCCGGCGCTCGCGAGAAGCCGGTCCTGCGCGCGTCCGTAATGCTGATAGGCGGCCCAGGTCGCGCAAGCGTCGCCGCTCATCTGAAAGGTCGTTCTGCGAGCGCCGAGCAGAGCTTTGCCGATCGTGTCCGGCTCGCGCGCGGCGGCGCCGGCCTTCGTCGACAGGCCGAGCGCGCGCGAGTAGAATTGCTCGGCGAAAACACGCCCCCAATAATCGTCGACTGGCCAGCCGGCGCCGATATAGTTCGGAATCCCGCGAGCAAAGAACGCCTGCGCCGCGCCGACGAGGCGGCTTCGCTGGCCCGCGCCGTCCGACGGCTCGACGGCGTTCTCGGAGATCGCGTCATGTTCCTTCAGAACGAGCGCGATTGAGCCAATTGCTGCGGCGTTGTGACCCCGCGATCGGAGCCATTTAAGTGAGAGCCGGCCTCGCAAATTCGGACATTAGCGTGAGTGGATTTTCTGCCTGACAGCGGCGAGGATTCTCGCTGCGAATCAGGAGCATTCGATGACGAAGAAGAGCCGCCGGACACATTCTCCGGCGTTTAAAGCGAAGGTGG
>NZ_DATBQF010000073.1:0-24933 GCF_036560965.1 Methylosinus sp.
CAGGACGGCGTTCGAGGTGAACTCCGTCCCATTGTCGGAAACGATCATGCCGGGCTTGCCGCGCCTTTCGATCAGCGCCGACAGCTCGCGCGCCACCCGCTTGCCGGAGATCGACGTGTCCGGGATCGCCGCCAGGCATTCACGCGTTACGTCGTCGACGATGTTCAGGATGCGGAATCGTCGGCCACTGGCGAGTTGGTCGTGCACGAAGTCGAGAGACCATCGCGCATTCGGCTTCGCCTCGACGAGAATCGGCGCCCATGTTCCCACGGCGCGGCGGCGCGCGCGGCGCTTCCTTACCGTCAGTCCTTCCTCGCGGTAGAGCCGATAGATGCGGTTCTTGCCCGAGCGCTCGCCCTGCTGGCGGAGCAAAATGAACAGCCGCCGGTAGCCGAAGCGCCGACGCGCATTGGCGAGATCGCGCAGCTCGGCGCGAAGCTCGGCGTCGGCCGGACGCTTCGACGCGTAGCGCGCCGTCTTGCGATCGATGGCGACAATCCGGCAGGCCCGACGTTCCGACAGGCCCATGACGGCCTGAAGGTGCGCGACGGCTTCGCGCTTGACGGCGGGCCCTAGCATTTTTTTGCCAGGAGCTCGCGAAGCGCCGCCGCATCGAGCATCTGATCGGCCAAGAGCTTCTTCAGACGGGCGTTTTCCTCCTCCAACGCCTTCAGCCGCTTCGCTTCGGAAACGTCCATCCCGCCGAATTTGGCCTTCCAATTGTAGAGCGTCGTCTCCGAAACCGCGTATTTGCGCGCGAGGTCCGCCGCCTTCGCGCCGGCCTCCTGCTCCCGCAAAATCCCGATGATCTGCTCTTCCGTGAACCGTTTCTTCTTCATCGTGTCCGTCCTGCAATCGGCCGGACTCTAATCGATGCTGGTGGCATTTTTCAGGGGCGCGTCAGTATCCGTGAGAATCAGACAGCATCGTTGAAACACCGCCGATTCAATTTGCCTTCGGACCGACACTCAGGAGCGCATGCCGATGAACCGGACGCCGCGTACGAGGAGATTTTCCGGATCGTAACCTCTCGCGCGAACGGCTGCGTAAATCTCGGGATATTTCGAGGCGTACGGGTCCGCTTGCGAGGACTTTGACCAATATTCGAAATGCCACTTGCAAAAATGCTGATCCGCGCGTCCCTCGAACAGGTCCCTATAGACGTTATAGCGCTTCCCGTTCATCTCGTGACGAAAGACATCTACGTCGTTGTCATTGCCGCCCTTGGCGTAAATGAGTTGTTCGAATTCTTCTCTGCTGTTCAAAAGATGCGCCCAAGGGTCGAGATTCAAATGGAAGAGATGATGG
The DNA here is from genome assembly GCF_036560965.1 of Methylosinus sp. Lineage (NCBI taxonomy): Bacteria > Pseudomonadati > Pseudomonadota > Alphaproteobacteria > Hyphomicrobiales > Methylocystaceae > Methylosinus > Methylosinus sp. Next base: position 1,309 of record NZ_DATBQF010000073.1, read on the forward strand.
CCATAGGCGGAATGCCACAAGGGATCGAACTGAATGAGCACGAGGCTACCCGGCGCCGTGACACGAATCAGTTCGTCATAGGCCTTGGCCGGCTCGGGGATATGCTCGAAGGCGTTGACGCTGAAGACGAAGTCAAAAAGGCCGTCTCTGTAGATGAGGTCCTGCGCGTCGACCGTGTGAAACTCGACGCGACTCGGATCGTACGGAATATTGTTGCGGGCAAATTTGGCGTTTATGCCGGCGAGCAACGTCCCGTCGTATTGCGTGGTGTAACGGACGATATCCGTGATATATACGTGTTCGGCAATGTCCAGCAGAAATGGCGCATGAAGCCCGAGCCCACCTCCGAGATCGATGCCTCGCCGGTATTTCGCGACTCTGAAACCAAGCTCTTCGGCGGCTGCCCTTAAGGATTCAACATCGAGCCTGTGCTGCACAATGTCTGCTAGCTCATCATACATTGCTCTGCTCGCCCTTCCGACTTTTCTCGTCTGCGTCGCTTCGGGTGCGATTTTAGGCGAATTGAAAGCCGATTAAAAGGGCCCTCGCGATCTGCTTCGGCATTTCGCCGGGATCAGCAGCTCGCGCTGTCCTCCAAATTTCGGCCTCTGTTTCACTCTGAACAGATGGGATGGAAGAGCTGGCTTCGCTTGTTTGGACAGCGCCCCGCGAAAATAAGGCGGCAAGCCGCTCGCTCGCTACGGCGCTATGAAAAGCGCGCTTCGCGAGCGGCTTGCTCCGCCCCAGCTACACCACCGCCGGGGACACGACCATCATGCCGCCATCATGGCCTCTCCACAACCAGTATGGGACGCGCCGCTTCCGGGAGAGGCTGCTCCGGGTCCTGCACGGCCGCGACCAGTTTGGTGACATGCGCGGGGCCCTGGGCGACAACCAGGCCGAACTCGGCGAGATGGCCAAGTAGAGCGTTGATAATCTGCGTACGCTGGCGCACCAGCATACTCCACTGCCGCGCCTTGCACCGCTTCACTCTTTACCGCCACGAAGGGTTGTCGCGAATTTTTTATTGCGGGTCGGTTTGGGCTATGATCGGCGGCAGCGGTGCTGGCGGACGTGTGCGATGATCGATTTCAAGGGCAGCCATTTTGAACGCGACGTGGTCCTGTGGGGCGTCCGTTGGTATGTGGCGTATCCGATGAGCTATCGCCAACTCGAAGAAATGATGGAAGAGCGCGGCGTCGATGTCGACCATTCGACGCTCGACCGTTGGGTCGTAAAGTATGCCCCTTTGCTGGAGAAACAATTCCGCGCACACAAACACGCAATCGGATCCAGCTGGCGACTCGATGAGACCTATGTGAAAGTCAAAGGCTGCTGGAAATATCTGTATCGGGCTGTCGACAAGGCAGGCGCGACAGTGGATTTCCTGCTGACGCGGTGAGCATGGCCTGCCGGAGAAGATCACGATCGACAGCTACAATACGGAGCATGAAACGGACATCGAAATCCGTCGCATCAAATATCTCAATAATATCGTCGAACAGGACCATCGAGCGGTGAAGCGAGTGACGCGACCGATGCTGGGTTTCAAGTCATTTCGAGCGGCGTCCGCGACACTTTCTGGCATCGAACTCATGCATATGATCCGCAAGGGACAGTCGCGGGTTAGGGGCAAATTGCGTCTGGCGCAGCAGTTCTATGCCCTCGCCGCGTAAGCCGTGTCATTCTCACACGCTCGTCGCATCCATAGACAAAATTTGCGACACAACCCGCGAACCTCCTAGATGCCGGAAACCTCCCGCAACCTCTCCGGGGTCGCTTCGATGGTCTCGAAGATGAGGCGAGCTGATACTGCCGCTCACATGCATTTCGCCTCGACCTGTCGACGCCCTGCTCGCTACCCCGCGCGGATTTACAGCCCGATTTAGACGCCCACCGACACCGGCGGCTCCGCGCTGAACAAATCTCGATCTGCTTCGTCTTGTTGGACAGAGGGCTGCCGGCCGGCCGCCCACTGAGATCAGCTGTAAGGAAGCTCCATGTCGATGAGCCGTCTCAAGCGGAAGACGAGACCTTCATCGTCCTGCTCGAAGGCGCCGCCGGCGCCGATGCCGCCGACCTTCGCCGGCTTGGCCGGAGCGTCGCGCGCAAAGCAGTCCGCCCGGTCCATGCCGAAGGACGCAGCCGAGCGTTCGCGGCGCGATTTGCGCGCGGGCGCGGCATGAACGCCGGCCTGGACCCCCGTTCGACGGCCGCCTGCGGCAGTGACTCCTGGCCGTTGTCCTATGCGCAGGAGCAGCTGTGGTTTCTGCAATATCTGCATCCGGAGATGACCGCCTACAATCTGCCGCGCGTGCTGCGTATCGACGGCGATCTCGACGCAGCCGCGCTGGAGCGAGCGTTCCAGGCGTTGACGCGGCGTCATGTTGTGCTGCGCACGCGCTATATCGAGCGCGATGGGCGGCCTCTGGCGGTGACCGACGGCGACGGCCGCTTCGTCCTTCCGCTGGTGGACCTCAGCGCCTTGCCGGAGCCGCAACGGCGCGAGGCGCTGGAGCAGGAAGTGCGAGGGATTGCGGGGCGCCGCTTCGATCTGCAGGCCCGCGCTCCGGTTGCGGCGAGCCTGGTCAGGATGGACGCCGCGCAGCACATGCTGCTGGTGTGCCTGCACCACATCGCTTCCGACGCCGGCGCCAATCCGATCATCATTCGCGACTTGGCCGAGGCCTATGATCAAGCGTTGCGAACGGGTGGGCCGGCCAGCCTGCCGCCTGCGCCCCTGTCCTATTCCGAATTCGCGCGGCGGCAGCGCGCGGCTGTCGAGCGGGGCGAGCTGGCGGCGTCGCTGACGGCCTGGAACGCGTATCTGGGGCGGGACATTCCAGCTTTGAATCTGCCGACGGACAATGTGCGGCCGGAGATTCAGAGTTTCGCCGGCCGTTCGCTGTGGTTCGACCTCGACCCCGGCGTGCACGACGCCCTGCTGGCGTTCTGCAAGCAGGAGCGATGCACGCCCTTCGTGGCGCTGATGGCGGCCTGGCAGGCGCTGATGGCGCGCTATTGCGGTCAGTACGACTTCGCCGTCGGAGTTCCCAACGCCGGCCGTGGCGAGGAGGCGCTGGAGGAGCTCGTCGGCTCTATGGTCAACACGCAGGTATGGCGTGCGCGGCTGGCGCCCTCCATGACCCTGCGCCAGCTGTGTCGCCAGCTCCGCGCCGATGCGATGCTGGCGCTGGAGCATGTGGGCTTGCCTTTCGAGGTGCTCCTGGCGTCCCGCGAGGATCGCCGCGACCCCGGCCGCAGCAAGCAATTCCAGACCATGTTCAGCCTCCAGATGGCCGATGCGCCGGTGACGCCCCGCCTGGGCGACGCGCGTATCGAGGCCGTCGAATACGACGCGACCGGGGCGCGTTTCGATTTGTCGCTCGATTTTCGCGTCGGTCGCGCGGCTGCGCGCGGCCGCCTCGAATACAACAGCGATCTGTTTCGAGCGGATACGGCGCAATGGCTGGCGGACGCCTATATGCGTGTGCTGGCGCAGATCGTCGACTGTCCCGAGGCCAGGCTGGGCGCGCTCGTTCTCGATGATGAGGCGACGCGGGGGCATGCGCTGCGCCTGGCCGCTCCGTCCATTTCGGCGGACGCCTCGGGGGAGACGCTGCACGGTCTGTTTGCGGCGCAGGCGGCGGCGCGAGGGGAGGCGATAGCGGTCGTCTGCGAGGGGGCTTCGCTCAGCTACGCCGAGCTCGCCGCGCGCGCCAGCCGGCTGGCGCGGCGGCTCGCGCGGCTCGGCGTTCGGGCCGAGACGCCCGTCGGCCTCTGCGTCGAACGCTCGCTCGATCTCATCGTGGCGATGCTGGCCATTCTCGAGGCCGGCGGGGCCTATGTGCCGCTCGACCCGCAGCTCCCGCAGGAGCGGCTCGCCTATATCGCCGAGGACAGCGGCGTCGCCCTGCTGGTGACGACGGGCGCGCTCGGCGAGCGCTTCGCGGCGCTTCCCGCGCTCCCCGTGCTGCGGCTGGACGCGCTCGACTTGGCGCAAGACGAGCTGGCGCAAGACGAGCCGGAACAAGACGACGAGTTTGATCGGCGGCGCGCGTCCCACCCCGGGCGGCTGGCCTATGTGATCTACACCTCCGGCTCGACCGGGCGTCCCAAGGGCGCCCAGCTCAGCCATCGCAACGCCTATTCGGGCATAGCGTTGGCGGACGGCCATCCGAACGGCTGATGGGCTGCCTCGGCATGCGGGTCGATCACACCACGATTTTGAGAGAGATCAAGCGAAGCGCGCGCGCCGGCGCTGCGCCCGCCCATGTCAAAGTCGTCGGTGTCGACGATTGGGCATGGAAGAAAGGCGCGAACTACGGAACAAGTCCAAGGTCTGGCGATCACCGTCGGTGGAGACGCGCATGTAGCCGATGAGCATGCGGAAAACCCCTTTCGTCGGGCTTTCGTGCAATGCTCCATTCCGACAGGGTTTGTCGCACAAATTTCGGCGCCAAATCAGCGCCCGCGTCACGCTCGCGCCCACCCTGACGGAAATCAGGTGTTTTCCGTCATCGTCAAAAACACCCGCCACCTGTTGTCAAAACCGTAAATCATCGAAACTCCGAAGAGCCAATTCAAATCCGTTCCAGTTCCGTCCCCTTATGCATACCAGAACGCTTTTCCGTTGCTTCGGGCCGATTCGCGCTGTCGAGAAGCGGTCATTGGCCGCTTTCATTTCTCTCGCGCCTTGCGCGCACGATATTGTGCGACCTTGTCACGATTGCCACAGATCGCCATCGTGCACCAGCGCCGGATATTGTTGCGCCCGCGATCGTAGAACACCATCGAGCAGGCGGGATTGGCGCAGTGCTTCAACCGCTCCGGCTCCGCCTCGCAAATGAATTTCGCGAAATCACGCGCGACGGTCGTCGCCACCACATCCTTCTCGATACGTGTTTCCTCGGCTAGCGCCAGATGACCGTCACGCAGGATCAATCGCTCGCGTATCTCGACCGAGCCGACCAGGCGATCGATCGGCTCGAGGCGCCGGGCGGAGATCGCGCCTCCTGCGGAGAGCTTGTCGAAGAGCTCGCGGAGCGCCGTGCGCGTCTCCCACGCGGACTTCAGCTCCGCCTTCGAGGGCCTTCCTGCGCAATCGATCCCCGCCGCGCGCGCCCATTTCGCCAGCCCCTCGGCGTTGAAGAGAAAATCGATCGCCTCGCCGTTCATCACCGGCGTCGTGTTGAGAAAGTCGATCCACAGCGCGCCTCCGAAGAAGGGCATGCCTTCTCGCCACTCGCTCGCCTCGATCGTCATCGCCTCACCCTCTCCCCAAGCGCAACTGGCAAGTCTGCGCAACCGGCAAGTCTGCGTAACCGGTAAATTGCACCTTGACAGGCGCTGTCGCAAGTGTCACCACTATACGTGCATTACATCGGTTACAGGAGATCCCATGTTCCTCGCCTCCAATCCCCTCCTCACACTCGCGGCCGTGTCGGCCGCGACTATCGCGACCGCTATGCCCCTCTCGTCCAGCCGACCGCGCGTCGAGCATCCAGAAGTCCGACATCGACATCTCGACGTCATGGGACGCTCGATCTTCTTTCGCGACGCCGGCGATCCGAAAGCGCCGGCGATCGTCCTGCTTCACGGCTTTCCCACCTCGTCGCGCATGTATCGAGAGCTGATCCCCGCGCTCGCCGACACGTTTCACGTCGTCGCGCCGGATTATGTCGGCTTCGGCTATTCGGACGCGCCCGCGGCGGATCAATTCCCCTACACATTCGAAACGCTCACCGCCCATGTGACCGGGCTGCTCGATCAACTCGGCCTGCGCTCCTATGTGCTCTACATGCAGGACTACGGCGGCCCGGTGGGATTCCGCATACAGGCCGCGCGTCCTCATCAAGTCGCCGGATTGGTGGTGCAGAACGCCAACGCCTATATCGAAGGCGTGGGCGAGGCGCCGCGACAGGTCTTTCTGCCTCTGTGGGAAAAGCGCGACGAGAAGAGCGAAGCCGGCGCGCGAAGCTTGCTGCAGCCGGATATGACCAAATTCCAATATGTGTACGGCGCGAGAAATCCCGAGGCGATCGATCCCGACAATTGGACGGTCGATCAAGCCTTGCTCGACCGGCCCGGCGTCGCCACCTATCAGATCGATCTGCTCGAGAACTACAAGACCAATGTCGCCTCCTATGACGCCTGGCACGCCTCATTCCGCGCGCATCGCCCGAAGACCTTGATCGTTTGGGGCAAGAACGATCCGATCTTCATTCCGGCCGGCGCCGAAGCGTTCAAAAGAGATCTGCCGGACGCCAAGCTCGTCTGGCTCGACGGCGGGCATTTCGCGCTGGAAGAGAATGTCCCGCTCGTCGCCTCCGAGATCAAAGCGATGTTCGCCGGAAAATAGCCCCTCCTCCGGCGAATGGGGCCGATCCGATCGCCTCTCGGATCGGCCACCGACGTCGAATCGCCGGTCAACCAGCGCGCCAGCGAATAGGCGTCAACGAGATGAGGCATGATCGCTTCCGCGAAGCGACGCCGTGCATGGTCATCTCTACCTCCCTCGCATCCAGTCGAACGGCCGGATATGGGAAAGATTCGTCCCGCTGCAAATTAATTCCCCGCGCGGACGATTTTTTATCGCCCCGCCGGTTTGTTCACGCGCGTGCGGCTCCGACGCAAAAGCGGTGTAACGATTGCCGAGCCTTCGACGAACAATCGTCAGGACGCTGCGCACGCGTCAGCATCCGCGCCAACGCACTGAGGAATGACCGAATGAAACACCGATTCTCGGCTGGCGTCTGCCTGCTGCTGTCCTCGACGATCACGCATGCCGCCGACCTGCCCTCCCGAAAGGGGGCGCCGGATTTTACGGCTCCCCCCGCGACCTTTCTTTGGAGCGGCCCCTATGCCGGTGTGAATATCGGATATGGATTCGGACAACGATCCGGATTCGAAGGGGTGCTCGGCGGCGGACAGCTGGGCTACAATTTGCAAGCGACGCCCTTGCTCGTCCTCGGATTGGAGACCGACTTTCAGGGAGCCGACATCTCGGAGCGGAGCGGCAATCCTTTCGCCGCGCGTCGCCGCGTCGAATGGTTCGGCACGGTTCGCGGGCGCGTCGGCGTCACGCCTTTGGCCGCGCCAGCGCTGTTTTATGGAACGGGCGGATTCGCCTATGGCCGGACGCAGCCGAACGTCTCGGGAGGCGACGTCCGAACAGGATGGACCGCGGGTGGCGGAATCGAATGGGCGTTTCGTCCCGATCTCTCCGCGAAGATCGAATATCTCTACACCGATCTCTCGGATGACGCCGGCGGCTGGTGGTCATCCGCCCTGCGAACGCGTTTCCACACGGTGCGCGCCGGTCTGAATTACCATTTCGACTTGTTCGCGCAGACGCCCATCGTCGCTAAATTCTGAAGCGCCTCGGACCCGGCTCCAGCAGCCGGGTCCCAAGGCCAAAAATCGCCTCACTCCGTGAGAGTGATCGAGCTGACGAGCTCGTGCGCCAGCCATCGCTACAGAAAGACCGCGAACCGCCGATCGACGCCCTCGCCATTTTCATGAAAGGCGAGCAATTCGCAGATCTCCCCGAACGACTTTCCCTCGCGCGCCAATGTCAGCGTGAAGCTCTCGTCGTTATCGAGCAGGCGATAGAAGCAATCTCCGCTCTTTCGCCAGATCAAGGCCTGTTCATGGCCTCGCGCGAACAGGGGAGGCGCTTCATTCCCGCACAGAGCTTCGTATCGGCCACAGGTTCCGTTCTCGAGCCTCAGCAGACGAACGCCCGGCTGGAACTCGAAGCGCAGACGCAACATGTCGCGCGGTCCGAGCGACGATAGCTCCTCGGCCGACCCGATCGTCGGAACCTCGGAATCGAATGCATCGTCGAGGGCGCGCTCGAGGCAGGCGAGCGACGCTTCACGGGTGAGGTCGCGTCAGCGCGCATCCCACTTCATGACTTCGGGGAAATGTCGCGAATACCGCCGCAAATTGGGCGCGGTCGACCGCGTCGACTCGATATAGGAGACAACGAGCGCTTCGAATTCGCTCTCGCCCATCAGCCCGGATAGTCAGAGGCGACGACCGACGCCAGCCGCAAACGATAGGCGTCGACATAGACGCCGATGCCCGCCTGCTCCGTCGCCGTTGGCGCGTCGTCGGCGCCCGCGAGGATGCGACGCTGAAACGCTCTTTGGAAGTCCGCCAGCATCATGGCGCATGCTCCAGACACGGAAGCCGGAGACTACGCCAACCCAATTCCAACCACTCCCGCGACGGCGTCTTTCGGCTCGAGGCCGCCGAGCATCGAGCAGCGGATGGGCGATTGTATCGCCCATCCCTCCTGTGACGAGAAGTCAGCCGAGCGCGCCGCCCATCGCTTCGCAAGCCGATTTGGACTTAGCCGGCAGCCAGCCATGGCCCTTGCAGGAATTCTGCCCCTTGCAGCTGTTGTCGGCCGTCTTGCACGCCGAGTGGCCGCGGCAGGAATTCACTCCGAAACACTCGACGGTTCTGTGCGCCTTTTTCGCCGAAGCCGGCGACGCCGTACCAGCGAGGACGAGCGCGACGGCCGCGGCGGCGAGCGAGCCGCCGGAAACAATGCTCATTTTCATCTCTATCTCCCGAATGAGAGCCAGCCCTGTAGAGGACCGCGACAAACCAGGAAATGGCTTGCCGAACTCAATTCGTTTCACGGGCGATCGCTGTTACGCAAAAGGCGCGATGAGAACGAAATTTCCACTCTCGATCATATAGAGGCGTCGAGAGCTTGCTCTACGGCCTTGAATGGGCCGACTCGTCATTTATGGCTCGCTCAATATTCTCGACTTCGATCTCGGCGTTCCCGATCTGCTTGGTCTGATCTTCCATAATCAGACAATCACCGGCTTCGCCCTCGCGTCCCTGCTCACGCCGAGGGGTCTGCAGCGCAATTTGACGCAGCTGTTCGCCATGGCCGCACGCGGCGACATCGTGGTGACGATCGGAGGCGTCTATCCCCTCGATCAGGCGGCGGCCGCGCATCGGGCGCTGGAGTCGCGACGAACACGAGGCAAGATCGTCCTGATCCCGTGAAGCCGCTTCCCATTCGAAGGCGGTCGACATCGGCTTTCGCTGTTCGACACGAGAGCGATCGCCCGATTGTGGCCGCGTCAACGGCGGAGAGATTTCCGGCCGGCGGGCGGCGCAAAGTCCGGTGAGGCCTTTCGGGAAGGCAGATCGGCCGCATTCGCGATGGTCGACGACAACAGCAGGCTGACGCTGTCCCGAGGATTGTTCGTCGAATGCGCGGCAATCGTTACGCGAGCTTTTCGCCGCACGGTCATCGGACTGTGAGTTAAAAAAAAGCTCTTCGAGCGGGAATAAATGAGCAGCGGAAAGAGTCTTTCCGATATCCGGTGGTTCGGCCGGATACGAGGGAGATAGAGATGATCGATGATCTTCATTCACCTGATCGCCGCCGCGCGCTGAAATGCATGGCCTGGGGAGGCTCGGGCGTGTTGTGGACTCTCGTCGGCGGCGTGCCGGCGTCGAAGCTCGTCGGCGCGGCGCATGGAGAGACGACGAAGGGCTTTTCCTTCGTTCAGATTTCCGACACGCATATCGGCTTCGACAAGGCGGCCAACAACGACGTCACCGGGACATTGAACGAGGCGCTCGCAAAAATTGGAGGACTGTCCGAGCGTCCGGCTTTTTTGCTTCATACCGGCGACATTACGCATCTTTCGAAGCCAAAGGAGTTCGACGATGCGGATCAGCTCATCGGTGCGTCGCGCCTCGCCGTGCATCGCGTGCCCGGAGAACATGATGTCCTCGATGAGAGAACGGGCGAAGCCTATCGCGCGCGCTATGGAAACGGGACACGAGGGGATGGCTGGTATTCCTTCGACGCCGGCGGCGCCCATTTCATCGGCCTCGTGAATGTGCTGCGTCTCGAAGGTGCGGGGCTCGGCCGTCTCGGAGTGGAACAGATCTCTTGGCTCGCGGCGGATCTCGCTGCGAGAAGCGCGTCGACGCCGATTGTCATATTCGCTCACATGCCGCTCTGGTCGATCGCGAGCGAATGGGGTTGGGGCACGCAGGACAGCGCGCAAGCGCTTCAATTGCTGACGCGCTTCGGCTCGGTGACGATACTCAACGGCCACATCCATCAGATCGCTCAGAAGGTCGAAGGCAATCTTGTCTTCCACACGGCGCGCTCCACGGCCTTTCCACAACCCGAGCCGGGAACGGCCAAGGCGCCGGGTCCAAAGGTCGTGCCCGCGGAACAGCTGCGCTCCTTCTTGGGCTTGACCAGCGTGACCATTCGTGGCGGCGCGCATAGGCTGGCCATCGCCGACGCGACGCTGGCTCGATGAGGAGGACGCCATGTCGAAACCTGCTTTTGCGATTGCCTCGGCTTGGGCATTTGTCGGCGTTCTCATCGCCTCGATCTCTCATGCCGGGAACGAGCGGACGATCGATATCGGCGACTTCGTCTTTGCGCCTTCGGAAATTCGCGTGGAGACTGGCGCGCGAATTGTCTTCGTCAATCACGACGATACGCCGCATAATGTCGTCGACCGGAATGGCGCCTTCCGTTCGAGGGCGCTCGACACCGGCGAGAGCTTCTCGATCGTCTTCGACAAGCCGGGTGAAATCACCTATTTTTGTGGCCTCCATCCGCAGATGTCGGGCAAGGTCATCGTGACTCCTCGAAGTGATCGACAAGGATAGCTCGTGACGAGCGACGACGCGCGACATCGCTTCACGCGAGCGATCATGCCTCATCTCGACGACGCCTATTCGCTGGCGCGCTGGTTGACCGGCAATGCGACGGACGCCGAGGATGTCGTGCAGGACGCCTGCCTGCGCGCGCTCGCCTCGCTGGAGAGCGCCGAGGTGGCGCATCCTCGCGCCTGGCTGATGGCGATCACGCGCAATGCCGCCTTCACCTGGCTCGCCAAGAATCGGCCCCGAGACCTCGTTCTGGCCGGCGGGGCCGAAGACGCCGAGATCTATGACGGCGCCTCTCCCCACTGCGATGAGCCGTCTCCGGAGTCTGCGCTGATCGAGGCCGCGGATCGGAGTAGCGTCGAGGCGGCGATCGCCGCCTTGCCGCTCCCGTTTCGTGAGGCTCTCGTTATGCGCGAGGTCAATGGTTTGTCCTATCGTGAGATTGCCGACGCCACGGGAGCGCCGATCGGCACCGTGATGTCGCGGCTCGCGCGGGCGCGCGCACTGCTGATCGATCGACTGGGGAGAGGGTCGCTATGAGCGAAAACGAGAAGCAGGATCGGGCGCTTTTATTGCAAGCCGACTTCGACCAGGAATTGGATGCGGCGGGCGCGATGAAGGCCGAGCGTCTTCTCGCCGGCGACGCCTTCGCTCGTGGCGATCGCGAGCGGCTCGACGCGTTGAGGCGGACCCTGCGCCGCCATGCCGCGCGCGAGGCGGCGCCGGAGACGCTGAGGACGCGCCTGCTTGCACAGATGGAGTCTTCGAATGGGCGAGGACGAATTGCTGCGGACTTTCGTCGCCCTGCCCCGCCGTCCTGGCGCATTTATGCGGGCTCGATCGCCGCGACGATCGTCGTGACGCTCGGACTTCAGCATCTCGTCGAGGACCTCGCCGCGCCGGATCGCTTCATGTCCTATGTCGTCGCGGGTCACATGCGTAGCCAGATATCGGGGCAGCCGGTGGATGTCGCATCGAGCGACCAGCATACGGTGAAGCCGTGGCTCGCCAGCAAACTGCCGCTCGCCGTCACGGTGGTCGATCTCGCCGCCGAGGGATTTCCTCTTGTCGGAGCGAGGATCGATATCGTCGGCGCGACGCCGGTTCCGACGCTCGTCTACAAGCATCGCGAGCATCTCGTTTCGGTGGCGGAGCTGCAGCTACGATCGGTAAATTATCCCGAAGTCCCTGCGCTGCGAATGATCGAGGGCTATCCGGTCGTCGTTTGGAAGGAGAAGCATCGCACTTATGCGGCGATATCAGATCTTCCGCCGGCGGAGCTCGAGGCGTTCGTCGTGGCCTTTCGGCGAGCCGCGTCGAAAATAGAGAGCGCGCCTGCTCGCAATTGAGCGCCGCTCAAAAATCGACGAAGCTCCAATCGCACGCCCGTCCAGCGAGATCGATCAGCGCTCTGACTTTCGCGGACAACAATCGCGCGCTCGGATAGACGAATTGGATCGGCAAAGGAGCCGGCTCATAGTCCGCCAGCGCCACTTGCAGCCGGCCTGCGCGCACGAGATCGGCCACCTGATATCCGACCGCGATCGTCAGTCCTCCGTCTCTTTCTGCATGGCAGATCGCCGCTTCGGCGCTGTTGGTCACATAGGCCGGGCGTGTCTCGACATCGAACGCCTGCGACCCCGACCAGAAGCGCCAGCGCGCCACCGGCGTCAGCGCTGTGCAGGAGATGAGGCGATAGCGGTCGAGATCGGCCGGGGTGGCGGGCGCGCCGCCGCCCGCCTCGAGATAGGCCGGCGAGCCGACGACGACCCGTCGCGCCGCGCCGAGCTTGCGCGCGACCAGCGCAGAATCGGCCAAATGTCCGATGCGCAGAGCGAGATCGACGCCTTCCTCGACGAGATCGACGAAGCGATCGGAGAGCGAAAGCTCGACGCTGAGCTGCGGGTGCTCGGTCATGTAGCGCGAGATCAGCGGCCCGACATGCATGCGTCCGAACATCAGCGGCGCGGAGACGCTCAATCGCCCCCTCGGCTCGCTCCGCTCGTTCTCGGCCAGACGTTCGGCTTCCTCGAGATCGGCGACGATGCGGCGGGCGCGCTCGAGGAAACGCGCTCCCGCATCGGTCAGCCCGATCGAGCGGGTCGTGCGTTGCAGAAGCCGCACGCCGAGCCGCTCCTCTAGCGCCGCGACGAGCCTCGTCGCCATGGGCGCCGAAATGCCGAGCGTCCGCGCCGCCGGCGCGAAGCCCTTATGATCGACGACCGTGATGAAAGCGGAAATCGTGTCGAAACGGTCCATGGGATTGCTGCGCCGCCTGCAACGATGTCGTGTCGAAAACGGGAATTATCGTTTCAGTCGGTATCTATCATCTTCCTCTGGTCAGGCGAAAGACCTGCGATTATCCTTAAATGAGGAGCGCATCATGCCCCGTATCTCGACTCCCGCCGCGATCGAATCCGCCCCCGCCGCCGCCCGCCCATTGCTCGAGGCGGTGAAGGCGAAGCTCGGCGTCGCTCCGAATTTCTATCGTCTCGTCGCCAATAGCCCGGCGAGCCTCGAAGGCCTCATCGGCTTGAACGGCGCGCTGGCCAAGGGCGCGCTCGACGCCCGCACGCGTGAACGCCTCGCGGTGGCCATCGCCGAGTTCAATGGCTGCGGCTATTGCCTTTCGGCACACGCCTATATCGGCAAGACGCTCGTGAAGCTCGACGATACGGAAATCGGCGCCAATCGCGACGGCCGCTCCGCCGACCCGAAGGCGGAGGCCGCGCTGCGCTTCGCGCTCGAGGTCGCCCGCAAGCGCGGTCATGTTTCCGACGCCGATCTCGCGGCTGTTCGAGCGGGTGGATTCGGCGAGGGCGAGATCATCGAAATCATCTTCCATGTCGGGCTCAATACGCTGACGAATTACATCAACGAAGTCGCTGATACGCTGATCGATTTCCCCGTGCTCGAGACGCGCCGCGTGGCGTAAATAGGCTGCGCGCCCGGAGCCGATCCGGGCGCGCCTTTCATGTGAGGATTGAGCCATGTCGAGACCGCCGCTTCCCCCCTTCACGCTCGAAACCGCGACGCAAAAGGTGCGCCTCGCCGAGGACGGTTGGAACAGCCGTGATCCGCAAAAGGTCGCGCTGGCCTATACGCCGGACAGCCGATGGCGCAATCGCGCCGAGTTCATCGTCGGTCGTGACCAGATCGAAGCCTTTCTCGGGCGCAAATGGTCGCGCGAACTGGACTATCGCCTCATCAAGGAGCTCTGGGCCTTCCGCGAGAACCGCATCGCTGTGCGTTTCGCTTATGAATGGCGCGACGACAACGACGCTTGGTTCCGGTCCTATGGCAATGAAAATTGGGAGTTCGATGAGCGCGGCCTCATGCGCTTGCGCATCGCCTCCATCAACGATCTTGCGATCGCCGAGGCCGATCGCAAGTTCCATTGGCCGCTCGGCCGGCGACCGGACGAGCATCCTGGTATGACCGACCTCGGCCTTTGATCGACGCCACGCGAGAGCGCTCATAGCGCTCGCGTGGCGATGATCCTCTTCTCGGGTCTCGGGAGGCAATCGACATGACCTATCCCAGCGACATCGCCTTCACGCCCACCGTCAAGTCTATTCAAACGCGCGAGGGCTCGCGCCGCGCCTATGCGCGCATGGAGGAGGAGCATTCGTGGCGAACGGGCCTGACGCCGGACATAGAGGCCTTCATCGCGCAGCAGACCAGCGTCTTTCTCGCGACCGCGAATAGGGAGATGCAGCCCTATATTCAGCACCGCGGCGGCCCCGCCGGCTTTCTGAAGACGCTCGACGAGACGACCGTCGGCTTCGCTGATTTCTCGGGAAATCGTCAGTATGTGACGATCGGCAATCTCGCCGACAATCCAAAAGCCTATCTCTTTCTGATCGACTATTCGCGCCGTCGTCGCGTGAAGATCTGGGGAACGGCGCGCGTCGTGGAGAACGACGCCGAGCTGATCGCGCGTCTCGCGCCGAAAGACTATGCGGCGCGCATCGAGCGCGCGATCCTTTTTTCCGTTCTCGCCTTGGACGTGAACTGCCCGAGCCACATTCCACAACGCTTCGAGACGTCCGATGTCGCCGCGGCGCTCGCAGAGCGAGACGCGCGCATTGCCGCGCTCGAGGCGCAAGTGCAGGAGCTGCGCGCGAGCGCAGGCAACGGCGCCGTCATAGCGATTTGATCTCGCCGCCAATACGCAGCGTCACGCCCGTCATCCGACGCGCAACCGGCGACACCGCGAAGACGATCAGCTCGGCGATGTCTTCTGGCGGTCCGTCGCGCGCGATCCTGGTCTCTGCAGCGAAGGCGTCGATCGCAGCGGCGAGCGATAGGTTTTTTGCCTCGCGGTAGCATGCGAGCATGGCGCGGCGGCGATCCGCCACTTGAAAGCTCCGGAGCGTGAAGTAAGCTGGAAAGGCCAACGTCTTCCTTTGCTTTCAATGCCTTTCGGCAGGTTCGAGCAGCGCATGAGCACGGAAAGTGAGGAAAGCCCAGTTAAGGGCGACGTGACACTCGCAACGCGCCGCTCGGCTGGGAGCACATCACAGAATGCTTTCCGACCCCTCCGAAACCCACGGTCCGGGCTACTCGATGCGGCTCAGCGTAGGATTTCGGGACGATTCTGCGATAACCCCAATCCGCTCCCCGGAATTTGACGAAGACACTCTTTAGTCGTCGCCTCGATGAGCCTGCGCCCTGCGGGGCGCGGGCCTCGCGAGCTCGATGATCTCCTCGGTGATCTCCTCCTGTCGTGTTTGTCGATGCCGGGCCTCCAGTCGCTCGAGCGTCTTGTGCGCATTGTCGCGGGCTTCGATCATGGCGCGCATTCGCGCCTCGTTCTCCGCCGCGAAGGACAGCACCGCCGCCTCGCATAATTCGGCGAAGACATATTCCTGCGCGAGGCCCTCGACGAGCGCGCGCGGCGGCAATGTGACGAGGGGCGGAACCGCGGCGGAGGCGGGCGGAAAGCGGGCGAGGTCGAGCGGCACGAGCGAGCGCGGGACGATCTCGATTCCGGCCGCGCCCGGCGCGCCGTGGATGAGCGTCACGCGATCGGCGAGCCCTTCGCCCAGGCGTCCATAGAGCTCTTGCGCGATGCGGTCGGCGAGCGATGGCGCATCGTCGACGCGCGACGCCATGGGCAGAGTCCAATCCGCGCGTGATCCGCGTTCTCGCGCGAGCGTCGCGCCGCGCTCGCCGATGATGAACAGAGCCGGGCGCTCGACGCCGTCCGCGAGGCGCGCCGCCGCGTCCAGGATGCGCTCGTTGAATGCGCCGACAAAGCCGCGCTCCGAGCAGAACGCCAGGACGATGTGGCCGCCGGCCGGCCGGCGCTCCGGGCCGAGCCGCGACGGCGGCGCTTCCGCGCTCAGCGCCAGCGCCGCGCAAATGGCCTCGCCCAACGCGCCGGCATAGGCGCGCACGCCAGAAAGACGCGACTGGGCTTCGCGCGTTCGGATGGCGGCGACGCCGCGCATCGCGGTGATGACGCTCTCGAGCTGCCGGGTCGCGACGATATGGGCGCTGATGTCGGCGGAGCGCTCGCTCATGAGGGATGCGCCGCGAGCTCTGTCGAAAGATCGCGCACCCGCGCCACGAGATCCGCGCGAATGGCGTCGTCGAGCGGGGCGTGACGGGAGATCGCCGCGACGCTCGACGCGGCGGCCGAGTCGAGATGCGCGGGAAGCCTCGCGGTCAGCGCGGGAATGGCTCGCGCCGGAAGGGGGTCGAGAACGCCGGCGTCGAGCGCCGCGAGCAGAGCGACCTGATCGGCGAGGCGCAGAGGCGAAAAGCGCGGTTGCGTCAGCAGGCCGCGAATGCGCTCGCCCCGCGTCAGCTCCCGCTCGATGCGGGTGTTCGACATGCCGCCGAAGCGCGAGAACATCTCGAGCTCCAGAAATTGCGTGTATTGCAGACGCAATCGTCCCGAGACGTCGCGCAAGGCGTCAGGCTGCGCGCGGCCGCCGACGCGGCTGACCGAGAGGCCGACATCGACGGCCGGACGATGGTTCGCGGCGAACAAACGGTGGTCGAGCACGATCTGTCCATCGGTGATGGAGATCAGATTGGTGGGAATATAGGCCGAGAGATTGCCGGAATCGGTCTCGGCGATCGGCAGCGCCGTGAGCGAGCCGCCGCCGAACGCCTTCGACAATTTCGCGGCGCGCTCCAAGAGCCGCGCATGGACGTAGAAGATATCGCCGGGATAGGCTTCGCGTCCGGGAGGCTCCCGGGTCAGCAGGGCGAGCTCGCGATGCGTGACCGCATGCTTGCTCAAATCGTCGACGACCACGAGCGCATGGCCGCCGCGATCGCGGAAGAACTCCGCCATGGCGAAGCCCGCGAAAGGCGCGATCCATTGCAGGCCGGGCGGCGAGGCGGCGGGCGCGACGACGAAGATCGTGCGATCGGCGGCTCCTCCGCTCCTCACCGCCTCGATCGCGCGCTCGACCGAGGTCGTCCGCTGGCCGACGGCGACATAGACGCAGACGATGTCGGAGCGGCGCTGGTTGATGATGGCGTCGATGGCGATCGAGGTCTTGCCGGTGGCGCGATCGCCGATGACGAGCTCGCGTTGACCACGCCCCAGGGCGAACATGGAGTCGACGACCAATAGGCCGGTCTCTACGGGCTCGGTCACGAGATCGCGCGCGATGATGCTCGGCGCCTCGCGCTCGACGGGATGAAAGGCGGCGGCGGCGATCGGCTCGCCGCCGTCGAGCGGGCGGCCCAGCGGATCGACGACGCGCCCGAGCAGCCCCTCCCCGACCGGCGTGCGCGCGACTTCGCCGGTCGCGAAGACGCGTGCGCCGGCTTCGATCGCGTCGCCCGGATCGAGCAGCACCACGGCGACCCGATCCGCCTCGAGCGCGCGCGCGAATCCGAGCTGGCCGGTCTCGAAACGCATCAGCTCATCGAGCGCGACCTGCGGCAGGCCGGAGACGAAGGCGATTCCGTCGGCATAGCTCTCGACGCGGCCGACCGTCTCGACCTTGGGCCCGAGATCGATCCTCGCGACGGCCTCGCGGCCGCGCGCGAGCCATTCGGCGACGGCCGGCTCATCGCTCATTTTCCGGCTCCTTCAGCAAGGTTGCGGAAATTTGCTCGAGATCGGCGCGCAGGCTGTTGCGAATGCTGGTGTGGGCGTTCTCCAATTCGAGGCCGGCGAGCAATGTCGGATCGACGCGAAGCGCGAATTGCAGCGGGTGGCCGAGGGCGCTTTCGAGCCTGCCGCGGCACAGCGCGTCCTCTTCGGCGGTGAGCGGCCGCGGCGCGGTCAGAATGCGCTCGCCTCGCGCGGCGAAATCGGCGCGCGCGGTTTCCGGCAGAGCCGCGACCGCGTCCGCGAGGCCGTCGATGAAGCCGGCGACGCGGGACGACGCAGGCAAGCGTCCGAGCAGACGCCGCGCAATGTCGACGGCGAGCAGGCTCGCGCGCTCGGCCTCGGCGCGACGGGCCGATCGTTCGGCGCGTTCTATCTCAGCCCGCATGTCCGCTCGCATGCGATCGGCGTCGGCCCTGGCGGCGATGAGCAGCTGGTCTCGCGCGTCCTTCGCCTCCGTCGTGGCGGCGAGGATCGTCGCCGCGCGATCGGCCGCCATGGCGTCGACGGCGGCGCGCGCCCGTTCCTCCAGAGACAGGGCCGAGGCTTTGGCGGCGGCGGCGTCGTCCAGGAGCCGCCGGGCCGCCGCCTCGCGCTCGGCGAGGATCGATGCGATGGGGCGGAAGAGGAAGCGGGAGAGCAGCCAGATCAACACGAGGGCGTTGACGATCTGCAAACCGAGCGTCCACCAGTCGATCTGCATGCGTGCGAACGCCCTATTTCACGAAAGGATTGGCAAAGAGAAGCAGAAGCGCGATCACGAGACAGTAGATCGCCATGGTCTCGATCATCGCGAGGCCGACGAACAGAGTGCGCGACAGGACGCCGGCGGCCTCCGGCTGACGCGCGATCGCCTCCATGGCGGCCGCGACCGCCTTGCCTTCCGCGAGGGCCGGGCCGATCGCTCCGAAGGACACGGCGACGGCGGCGGCGATCACGCTGATATATTGAATGTCGTCCATTCTTCCTCGCTCTAGAATCCTGTCGTTCGAGCGAATTCTGATCGCTCGAACGATTCCGTTCGATCGGAAAGCGCTCTAGTCGCGCGCCCGCGAGCCTTGTCCATCGACCGCCGAGCCGATGAACACCATGGCGAGCGTCGCAAAAATGTAGGCCTGAACCGCGCCGGTCAGCAAATCGAGCGCCATCAGCGGAATCGGCACGAGCAGACCCGCGAGCGACAACACGACGCCGATGACGAACACGCCGCTCATGATGTTCCCGAACAAGCGGACGACCAGCGAGAAGGTCCGCGTGATCTGCTCGACGAGATTGAGCGGAATCATGATGATGCTCGGCTCGGCGAATGTCGCGAGATATCCGAGCGGACCGCGCGTGCGCAGGCCGTGATAGATGGTCGCGAAGAAGACGATCAGAGCCAGCGCCGCATCGGTTTCGAGCCGCGCCGTCGGCGGCTCCACGCCGGGGACGAGCGACGACCAATTGGCGACGAGCACGAAGAGGAAGATCGTTCCGAGCAAGGCGCGATAGGGGGCCGGGTCCGCGCCGATCGTGTCTCTTATCTGCTGGTCGAGCGTCTCGACGAAAAGCTCGAGCGCGGATTGTCCGGTCCCCGGCCGCAACGAGAGCCGCCGAGTTACGAGAAGGCTCGCGAGAACGAGCGCGGCCATCAGCGCCCAAGTGACGATGACGGGCTTGCTGACGGGCACGGGTCCCAGCTGAAAGCCGGGCTCGAGCGCGAGCGGTGAGGATTTCATTCGAGACCTCCCAGACGGCGCAGGACGACGCGGCGCGCCGCGAGCAGTCCCAGCGCGCCGGAGAGCAGAGCGAGGGCGCCGATCTTCGCGAGGACTGCGAGCGCCGCGGCGAGCGCTGCGAATCGCGTTAGGAGCAAAAGAATGGCCTTCGGCGTCACGCCTCGCTCGAAGAGATCGACATTCCAACGCAGGGCGCGGAAGTAAGCGTGGCCCGCGGCGAATCCCGCGCCCGCGCCGAGGGCGAGCTGGAGAGCGAGCGGGGCGGCGGAAACGGTCATTGGCGCGACATCCATTTCCAGGCGAGCCAGAGGCCGGTTCCGGCGCCGATCATGACGAGAGGCGCGGAGAAGAAGACGCCCATGTCATACATCTTGTCCAGCCAACGTCCGAGGAACAGCCCCGCGAGCGCTGGCAGGACGATCGTCCAGCCGAGGACGCCGATCTGCCCCAGCCGCCGTCCGAGCGAGGGCTCGGCGTTCCTGCGCTGCATCTCGCGCCGCTCGGCGGCCAGTCGCGAGGCCTCCGCCATCGAATCGCGCTCCCGTTCGGGGCCCGCCTCACTCATGGCGCGTCCTTTTCGTCGCCGAGCAATTCCGAGGCGCCGGACGGACGCAGATAGCGGACGAGGCGACGCACGGCGCTGACATGCAGCCGCGTCGCCTCGACGCGCGCGCGCGCCGCCGCGTCCTTCTCGGCCGCGCGCGCGGCGCGCACCTCGGCGTCGAGCTTGCGCAGATCGCGACCGAGAAGTCCCTCGCGGCAGGCGACCGACACGCTCTCTCCGCCCCTGACGGTCAGCACGCCCCCGCGGATCGCGCAATAGCGCTCGGCGCCGTCGGCGGATCGCCAGCGCAGGACCGACGGCGGCAGCACCGTCAGCAGATCGGCGTGGCCCGGCAGCACGCCGAAACCGCCGCTCTCGTCCTCGGCGCGGACGGATCGCACGCCGGCTTCGTCGAGCAGCACGGCGTTCGGCGTGGTGATGGCGAGCCGCAATGCTCTGCTCACGGCCGGCCTCCCGTCGTCTCGGCGTCCATGCGCGCGGCGGCCTTCTCCTTCTGCTCCGCCTCGTCGAGGGTCCCGACCATATAGAAGGAGCTCTCGCGCCACTCGTCGCAGGCGCCGGAGAGAATCGCGCGGCAGCCCGCGAGCGTGTCGGCGAGGGGAACCGAGCGGCCGGGCGCTCCGGTGAAGGCCTCGGTGACGGCGAAAGGCTGAGTCAGGAAGCGCTGAAGGCGCCGCGCGCGCCCGACGATCTTGCGGTCCTCGGCTGCGAGCTCCTCGACGCCGAGCAAGGCGATGACATCCTGAAGCTCGAGATAATGCTCGATCACCCGACGGACCTCGGTCGCGACTTCGGCGTGCGCCTCGCCGACCACCAGAGGATCGAGCAGCACGGAGGAGGAAGCGATCGGATCGATCGCCGGATACATGCCCTCGGCCGCCATTTGTCGGGAGAGCACGATCATGCTGTCGATGTGGGTGGCGATCGTCGTCACCGCGGGATCGGTGAAATCATCTGCGGGAACATAGACAGCCTCGATCGCCGTCACGCCGACCCCGCCGACCGAGGCGATCCGCTCGTGCAAGGCCGCCACTTCGCTCGCCAGCGTCGGCTGATAGCCGACGCGCGACGGCAATCGCCCCAGCAGGCCCGAGACTTCGGCCCCGGCCTGGACGAAGCGGAAGATATTGTCCATCAGCAGCAGCACGTTCTGGCGCCGCTCGTCACGGAAATATTCCGCGATGGTGAGAGCGGCGAGCGGCGCCCGCCAGCGCGCGCCGGGGGGCTCGTTCATCTGGCCATAGACCAGAACCGTGCGCTCGAGCACGCCGGAGCGGGCCATGTCGAGCAGAAGCTCATGGCCCTCGCGCGAGCGCTCGCCGACGCCGGCGAACACCGATACGCCCCGATAGCCCGTCACCATCGCGTGAATGAGCTCCATCACGAGCACGGTCTTGCCGACGCCCGCCCCGCCGAACATGGCGGCCTTGCCGCCCTGAGCGATGGGCGTCAGCAGATCGATGATCTTGATCCCCGTCGCGAAAATCTCGCCGCCGCCCGGCCTCTGGGCCAGCGGCGGGGGCGCGCGATGGATCGGCCGGCGCGGCGCGTCCGCCGGCAGCGGCGGTCCATTGTCGCCGATCGCTCCCGTCACATCGATCAGCCGTCCGAGCGTCGCGTCGCCGACCGGAACCTCGATCGGTCCGCCGGTCGCCCTCACCCGGCGTCCGCGCGCCAGGCCGACCGTCGATTGCAGAGCGATGGCCTGGACGCTGTTCCGGTCGAGGTGGGCCTGCACCTCGGCGTAGATCTCACGTCCGCCGTCGGCCTCGACGATCAAGGCGTCCTCGATCGCCGGCAATTCGCCGGTCTCGAAGCGCACGTCGATCACGGCGCCGCGAACGGCCGAGACCGTTCCGTGACGCGCCGCGCTCGCGTGAGAAGAAGTCGCCTCGTTCATTTGCACGCCGATCGAGCAATCTCGCCGATTGGTTCGAAATCCTGGACATTCTAGCGCGAAAGCGCCCAAGTCGCCGAGACCCTGGCGGTGAGCCGTCGCGCGCCGGGACGAAGACGGAGAAGCGCCGCTCCGCTCGCGGAGGCCGAGGGCTCGGTTCGGCCGTTCGCCTCTGCGGCCGAACCCGCCTCCTGATGATCGATTTCGATGATGCGGCCGAGCTTGCCCCCCACGGCCTCGACATAGTTTCTCGCCCGCTGTTCCGCATCTTTCACCGCGGCGATCCGCAGTCGTTCGAGGCGCGTCCTTTCGTCGCTGACGACGAATTCCACGCTGCGAACGTCGTTCGAGCCGGCGTCGATCGCGCGGGACAGCAGAGACGCGGCCTCATCGAGTGAATTCACCGTCACGCTCAGCTCGCTGCGCGCCCGAAAACCGTTTGAGACGCGCTTTCCATGCGCGCTGCGCGTCGCGGCGTCCTCCGCCGCGACCGACTGGAGCGTCGCGCCGACGACGCGAATGTCGTCGATCGGCACGCCTTGCCGGACGAGTCCGTCCGACAAGGAGCGCGTCTTCCGCTCATTCTCGGTCACGGCCTCGGTCGCGGTGGGCCGATCCGCGACAATGTCCAGGTGGAGGATCGCTCGATCGGGAAACGCCTCCTCCGAGGCTTCCCCCGTCACGGAAATATGCGGGAGAGTGTCCTTCAATGTCTCGGCCGAAGCGCTCGCGAGAAGGAGCGCGCTCGACAAGGCCGCAGCGAGTATTCGGGTCATCGACTTGCCCTCGCTCGACGCCGCTGGCGGCGAAACCGCAAGCTCCCGCTTCCGGCTTCCCCCCGACCCGGCGCGCCAAAGCCTCGGCGACTGGCGGAGCGTGAAATTTATCACGCTACATATCACCCGCAGCTTCACAAAACGACGAAAAAGCAAGAGAACGGCGCTCGAGCTCGTCCGCGCTACAATCCCGACTTCGATCGGATCGAAAAGGCCTTCTCCACGCTCGAAGCTCTGCTCCGGAAAGCCCTCGAGCGAACTGTCGACGCCCTGTGCAAATTTCGTCTCCGCCCTCGAAAATCTCCATTCCCCCACGATATTGCATGATCTCATGAGGAGGCCGTCGCAATGACGACGCTGACCAAGCTCGCGCTCGGCATGATGGGGCGGCTGCGTCCGAAACCGGCGCGAGACGCCGCGGCGGCGCAGATCGCGCTTCCCCCTCCGCGCAAGGATGGCGGAATGCCATTGATGGAGGCGCTCGCGGAGCGGCGTTCGTCCCGGGAATTCGCGCCTGACGAACTGCCCTTGCAGCTCCTGTCCGACCTGCTGTGGGCCGCGTACGGCGTGAATAGAGCCCACGGCGGACGGACCGCGCCCTCCGCTCTGGACGCTCAGGAAGTCGACGTCTATGTCGCGCTGCCCTCTGGCGCCTATCTCTATGTCGCCGCCACACACGCCCTCGAGCTGGTCGCCGCGAGCGACATGAGGCGCGTGACCGGCTATCAGGATTTCGTCGACGAAGCGCCGCTCGATCTGGTGTTCGTCGCCGACCATGCGCGAATGGCGCTCGTGCCGGTCGCTCAGCGTGAGAGCTTCGCCTCGGTCGCGGCGGGGGCGATCTCGCAGAATGTGTATTTGTTCGCGGCGAGCGCGGGCCTCGCCACTGTGATCAGAGCCTGGATCGATCGCGA
>NZ_DATBQF010000074.1:0-74601 GCF_036560965.1 Methylosinus sp.
GCGCAAATGCGCGAAGCGACGAAAGCAGCGCTGGAGGAATGCGGCTACGCCTATGTGACGCTCAGCAACCGCGAGGCGATGCGAGCCGTTCTCTCCACGCTCGGCGACGCGGCGTGGGCGGGAGCGCCAGCGGTCTGACGCGCGTCGGCAGACGCGCGGATGCACGTCGTAAGATTCTGGCGCGCTTGTCGCGCGCCGGATAGCTCACATCGGTCTGAGGTCCAGACGAAGCGCAGGAGGCGATGCGCGATCTCATTCGCGTCCGTGAGGCCGCGTCGAAGGATCTGCGCCAGCCTCGGCGGCGCATCCAAGGCTTTGTTGCAACATTCCGTGACGGAATCGAAGGCGTTCGAAGCACGCTCCGGCGGCTTTTCGCGCCGACGAACGCCTCCCGGCTCTCATTGCATTTCCCGCGCGCAAACCGCGTCGATGATCGATACCGCCGCATCGATTTCGCTTTCCTCGACCGTGAGCCGAGGAAATAGGCCGAGGCGCGATCCCATGGCGCGGGTGAGGAGCCCATGTTCTGCCAGCATCGCGCGCAGCGGCTCCGCCTCTCCGGGGCATTCCAGGCATTGCATCAGGCCAATGCCGCCCAGCGCCATGAACGCGCCGCGCCGCTTATAGAACAACTCCACCAGCCGGTCTTCGAGACGCCAGCCTCGATTCTGCACGCGTTCCAGAAAGCCCGGAGCCGTCAGCCCATCCACGAGGGCCCGCCCGGTCAGAAGCGCGGACCGATCGACCAGGGACGGGCCGCCGCCCGGCGCCCCGCGCGCCAGCCTTTGCGTGACAACCAGCGCGGCCAGCGGCGGGGCGTTTCCATGACGATGAAGGACGACCATCACGTCCGGGGTCACGCCCGTCCATTCATGCGCCCACAGCATGCCGGAGCGACCGAGGCCACAAACGCTTTCGTCGTAAGCGAGGACGAGTCCATATTCGTCCGCAGTCTCGCGCAGTCGGGCGAGCACAGCTCCCGGGACAACCTCGAAACCGGTTTTCGTCCTCACCGGAGCGATCAGAATTCCAGCAGTCCTATTGTCGATTTCCAAGGCCAGCGCGCCGGGATCATCGGTCTGGAGCGCTATGACTTCGCCATCGCCTTCCAGGCCGGGAGGCATGGCTCCCGCTCCATCCGAAGCTCCGGCGCAGACGATGAGCCGGCGCCGCTTCGGGCGGCCGACGAGCCGATGGTAGCGCCGCATCGTCTCGACTGCATAGCGCCAAGCCTCGGCCTCGGACTGAAACAAGAAGGCGCGGTCGCCAAAACAAACGGGCGTGATTTTCGCGCAGAGCGCGTCGGAGAGGTCTTCTGTCTCCAGCGCCAATTCCTGCGCTCGAAATGGCTCATCCAAAAGCTGCGCCGGCTCCGCGGGATTCTCTGGAAAGCCGAGCGACGAACCTGAAAAGTCGAGTGGACTCGCCACCTCAGACCCGTCGTCGGCGATGACGGGCTCGGTTTGGTCATTGGGCTCGTTGGCCGAATTTGACGGTGCGCCTGACATGTTCCGCTGTTCGAGGACGAGGCTGCGCGATTGTGACGTGCGCCTGGCGCCTGCCGATTAATTCTAAGCAACAATCGAGCCATATGGCGCGGGACGAGGGCGGCGTCGGTCTCCAGCCGCGCAGTGCGCCTCGACGCCGGGAATCCGCAGGCCGCGACGGCCCGCTTTGCTCTGTATCTGATGACGCCGCGCGCACAGGCGATCTTCGCCGATTACAATTTCATTCCCATCGCCGCGCCCTCGGAGCCATGAAATAGACGCGGCAGACACGGCGAGCGCCGACACGCCATTCACCACGCCATGCGGAGGCGATGATCGGGCCGGCATCTCGCTCCGTCGCGTCGATCAACTCGGGAGCCGTATCGATCACCCGGACGCAGGGATCGCTCAAAATTCGGCCCCGAGCTTCACCAGCACGGTGAAGGGCGACATCGGACGCAGAGTATTCGCTCCATCGGTATCGTAAATGCGCCGGTTGGTCATATTCTGCAGGTTGACTTGCAATTTGAACGGGTGCTGATCGATGTGAAATCGGTACCAGGCGGAAGCGTCGAGCCGGACATAGCTCGGAAGCTCGAAAGTGTTCGGCAATGCTGCTTGCCTCTGACTTTCAGCCCGCACCCCCGCCCCGAGCCCGAACCCGCGCAGAATGGAATCCGCCTGGAATTCGTAGGTCGTCCAGAAATTTCCGGCGTTTCTGGCAACCCCCGCGAGAAGATTGCCCACCGGAATGCGATTATCCTGAAGCACGTTCGCAAAGGTGTAGGCGTAGCTGACAATGACGTTCCAGCCCGGTAGAATCTCGCCCGAGGCGTCGAGCTCGATGCCCCGGCTCCTCTGCAAGCCGGACGCGACGCTGTAGAGGGTGTTGTTGGGATCGGGCGTCGCCACATTGGTCTTGGTCAGTTGATAGATCGCCAGCGACGCTTGGAGCCGATCGTCGAAGGCCTTCTGCTTCACGCCGACTTCCCATTGCTCCGCCGCGCTCGGCGGCAGAGCCGCTCCACTCGATGTCGTGGCCGTCGTCGGAACAAAGCTGTTCGACCAACTGAAATAGTAGGCCGTCTCCGGCACGGGCTCGAAGGTCAGGCCCACGCGGGGAGAGAATTTTTGGGCTCGCCCGATGCTCCATGGCGACGTCAGCGCCAGATGATTGAGGCTGCTGTTGACGGTGGAATCGTAACGGCCGCCGACGAGAAGACGCCAGTACGGGGCAAATGTGACGAAGTCCTGCACATAGCCCGCGTAATCCGAAAAACGCGAACGCGTGTTGGAAGACAGTTTCGGCTGGCCGATCGCAACGCCATAGGCCGGGGATAGGAGGTTGAGAGTGGGCACGGTGACCGCATAGCCGATCGTGTGGTTGAGGCTCCAATAGGCTTCGCCGCCGACGAGCCAGTCATGATGCAAGGGTCCGGTTTCGAACGATCCGGACAACTCGTTTTGCAAATCGATATCCTGCACCCAGGACGGGCCAGACTGCACGGATCGCGAAAGAGCATATCCGTTCGACGCCACCGACAATCTCGAGAAGCGATCGGTCCCGAGGTCGTAGTTCACGTCGGACACGCTCACGCCGGAGCGAAACTTCAGATCGGAGTCGAGCTTATGGGTCCAATCCACGCTGATACGTTCAGCGTCCTTGTGGGACTGGCTCTGATTTGGGTCCATGAAGCTGAACGACAGGGGCAGAGAGAGCGTCTGTTGCGCGAGCGGCGACTGATAGGCTCCGTAGCTGAATCCGCTGTTGAACCACTGCCCGCGGATCAGCACCTCGTCCTGATCTGTCGGTCTCCATCGTAGGCTGGGATTGAGGAAGGCGTTCTCGGCGCCGCCGAAATCCCGAAAGCTGCGGGATCGGTCGAAGGCGCCATCGATACGCAATTCTAGGGAGCGATCGCCAAAAATGTCTCGGTTCACGTCGAACGTCGGGCGCACCAATCCGAAGCTGCCGCTGGTCACGTCGACGTGGACGAAGTTCGCGTCCAGCGGCGTCTTGGTGACGATGTTCACGACGCCGCCCGATGAGAGCGATCCGCCGAACAGGACAGACGCCGGACCCTTCAGAACTTCGATGTGGTCGATGCCTTGGATGTCCTGCTGATTGCTGGTCTCGCGAAACCCGTCCCGCAAATTGGCGCCGCCATCCGAGAAGCCGCGAATACGGAATGCGAGGGAGCCAGGAAAGGCGTTGCTGCTCTCGACGCCGCTCACCGTCTCGATCGCCTGTCGAACCGTGAGCGATTGACGGTCCTCGATCAGCTTCTGCGTCACGATCTGCACGGACAGCGGCACATCATGAATCGGCGCCGCAAGCTTGAGTGTCGAGGTCGCCCGCTCTCGAACATAGATCGAAGCGCGCGATGCATCGGCAGTCCCGCGTCCCGCCTGCCGGCTAGAGGCCTCCTCGGCTCCGATGTCTATCGGTACGAGTGGCGTCGGCTGCTCGGCGCGAGCTTGCCCGGACAAAGCGACGAGGGCGATCGCCGGCGTCGACAGGCTGGTGGACAGCAATTGGAGAACGACGGTGAAGCGAGTGGTCGACACGGGGAGCTCTTTCAGATGCCGCAGTAGAAGAGCGGAGGCGTTGGAGGATGGTCGTTTCGACGAGACGATGGAGCGTGGTCACGGGGGACCGGTACGCCGATCTTTCGGATCACGTTCTCGATGACGATCTGCTCGATGACGACCTGTGGCCGATAAGGAAAAGGGCGCGAGAGGGCCGAGCCCTTATCCAGGATTTAGCTTCCTGCGCGCAGCCTCGGTGGCGAGACGAGCCTGCTGGTCCATCCAGACCCGCCGCTTGCGCATCGCCGCGACGCGCTCCGGTCCCGCTTCCGCGGGAGTTCCGTTATGGAAAGGCGGCTCCGGCGCATATTCGAGTATGAGTTGATCGCGACGCGACGTTTCCTCTCCGTCCAACGCAGCCACCAACACGAGACCCAAGTCGATCCCCGCCGTTGCGCCGCCGGCGGTAAAGCGGTTGCGATCACGCACGACGCGCTTGTCGACATGACGCGCGCCGAGCAGCGGCAAGAGATCGGCGACCGCCCAGTGCGAGGTCGCATCATATCCCTCCAGCAAGCCCGCTGCGCCGAGAATCAGGCTTCCGGTGCAGTCGCTCGCCACCCATTTGGCGCGAGCGCCGCGGCTTGCGACAAAGTCGATCACGGCCGGATCCTGCATGCAGGCGATGGTGCCCATCAGGCCGCCCGGCACGAACAATATGTCAGGATCGGCATAGGATTCCGCGAAAGTCGTGTTCGCGGCGATCGAGACGCCCACGTCGGTCGCGAGCGGCGCCTTGTCCTTCCATATGAGCTGGATGTTCCAACGCGCGACGGTGAAGACGCTCAGCGGGCCGATGAGATCGATGGCGACCATTTTCGGATAGATCAACATCGCCACCTTCGGCGCGTTGGGGTCCGGCAAGGTCGGGTCCGACGATGTCATGACGCGCCGATGGGCGTCGCTCGCGTCCTGCGCGAAGGCTGGAGCCGCCGCGGCCAGAGCGGCAAGACCCATGAGCGCGCGACGATCGATCGTGTTTTTCATGACGAGGCCTCCGTTTTCGAGGCGTTACCGATCAGGCGTACAAATCTCTGGAGCGCGATGCATCCAGCCCTGCGGGACAAAACATCGATTCGTCCCTGGATGCCAAGTAATCGAAACAATAACGACGCTCTTCGCGTAAGCAGAACAGCGTCCAGACGCTCGCTTCGCGAGCGATTGAATAATCTATCTCGGATGAAGTTTTCAATGTGGCCTCCAGTGTGCTACGCTCGATTTGCGCTCCGATCGTCCATCGCCCCGCTGCCGGCGATCGACCCGCGCTTTCGCCGTTCGAGAGCCGCCTCTCCGCTGCAAGGGACGGCTGCTCAAATCGACAATCTCAAGCTACCCTAGCGCCCCATGAGCAAGTCGCCAAAAAACCCGCAGATCCCGCCAAGCGCGCCCCGCGTCGTGGAGATACTCACCTTCCCTTTCGCGCAGATCCTCGACGTCGCGGGTCCGTTTCAGGTGTTCGCGACGGCCAACGGCATTCTCCTGCAGCGCGGCGATCCGCCGGCCTATGAGATTCGCGTCGTCGGTCCGTCCGAAGCGATCGTCGCGGCGGGCGGTCTCACAATTTCGACCGAGCCCTTGCCGGCATTGGGACCTTTGATCGACACATTGATCATCGCCGGCGGCCGCGGCGTGATGGTGGCCATCGAGCAAGCGGAGCTGGTCGAATGGGTCAAGCAACGCGCGCAGGCGGCCAAACGTGTCGCCTCCGTATGCACAGGCGCGTTCATGCTCGGGGCCGCAGGCCTTTTGGACGGACGGCGCGCCGTCACGCATTGGGAATTTTGTCCACAGCTCGCCAACCGCTTTCCTCGCGCGACGATCGATCCGCGGCCGATCTTCATCCACGACGACCCGATTTGGACCTCGGCGGGCGTGACCAGCGGCATTGATCTCTCGCTCGCTTTGGTCGAGCAAGATCTCGGTCGGGCGATCATGCTCACGATCGCCCGGCGCCTCGTCGTGTTCCCGCGGCGGCCGGGCGATCAGGCCCAATTCAGCGACGCGCTGACCTTGCATGTGGCCAGCCATAGCTTCGTCGAATTGCATGCCTGGATCGAAAGCAATCTGGCGAGAGACTTGTCGTTGCGCGAGATGGCGGCCCGAGCCGGCATGAGCGAGCGAACATTCTCTCGGCGCTATCGCGACGAGACTGGTCTCACGCCGAGCCACGGCGTCGAAAGGCTGCGAGTCGAGGCGGCGCGCCGGCTTCTATTGGATACGCATTTGCCGGCGAAGCGGATCGCGGTACGCTGCGGCTTCGGCGCCGAGGACGCCCTCCGGCGAGCCTTTCTCCGCGTTCATGGCGTCGGACCAAAAGACTACCGCGACCGATTCCGCTAGTGGAGCACGAAAGGTTGATCGGCATGTCCATGGAAGCGCGTTCATGAAGCACTCGTCTCGAGCGGCGCGGAGCAAGATCGGCGACAGAACTTTCGCGCTGTCCGTCGCCGTCTCGGCCGCGCTCGGTCCGACATATGCGCAAGACCTCCCGCATCCGGCGCCGACACATGGCCTCGCCATCGTCGGCGCGCCGGCGTTGGCGACGGGCTTCCATCATCTGCCTTATGCCGATCCGGATGCGCCCAAGGGCGGCAAGCTTCGGCTGGGGCTGCTCGGCTCCTTCGAGGGCCTCAATCGATTCAACGACAAATATGTGCGCTCGCCGTATTTCCTCATCGGCGCGGTCTATGAAACGCTGATGATCCGCTCGGAGGACGAGCCGAAGACCTATTACGGTCTCGTCGCCCACTCCCTGGAGATCGACGACGCGCGGCGGCATGTGACATTCCATCTCGATCCGCGCGCGCATTTTTCCGACGGCGCGCCGATCACCTCCGCCGATGTGCTGTTCACGGTCGATCTCCTCGAGAAAAAAGGCGCGCCGCCGTTACGGGAGATCTTCGACCTCGTCAAAGCCGTCGATGCGCCGGACTCCCTGACGATCCGCTTCGATCTCTCCGGCGCGAATGATCGCGAGCTGCCGCTCCTGCTCGCCGCGCTTCCCGTTCTGCCCAAGCACGCAACCGACGTCGAGCGCTTCGCTGAAGCGACCTACGCGCCGCCTGTCGCCTCCGGCCCCTATATCGTCAGCGAGGTGAAGCCGGGCGAGCGGATCGTGCTGCGTCGGGATCCACGCTATTGGGGCAAAGATCTGCCAATGCGGCGTGGGCTGTTCAATTTCGATGAGATCGATGTCGATTACTACCGCGACGGCGATGCGCTGTTCGAGGCGTTCAAAGGCGGCCCCATCGATTATCGCGAGGAGACGAACGCCGGCCATTGGACAGCGGCCTATGACTTTCCGGCATTGACGGACGGACGCGTCGTGAAGGACGTGATCAAGCCGACGCATCCCGTCGGCATCGAAGGCTTTCTCTTCAATCTCCGCAAGGAGATGTTTCGCGACGTCCGCGTGCGCGAGGCGATCGCCATGATGTTCGATTTCGAGTGGATCAACGCGAACTATTACTCCGGCCGTTATGCGCGCACCAAGAGCTATTTCGACGAAAGCGCGTTTTCGTCGTCTGGATGGCCGGCGAGCGACGCCGAGAAGCGCCTTCTCGCGCGCTTTTCGAATGTCGTGCGCGCGGATGTGATGGCGGGGCGCTGGCTGCCGCCGACGCATGACGGCACGGCGCGCGACCGGCAGCTCGCGCGCCATGCGCAATCGCTGCTCATTGAAGCGGGCTATCGACTCACGCAATCGGGGCTCGTCAAGGACGGCGCGCCGCTGCATTTCGAGATATTGGTGCGCACACGGGACGAGGAACGATTGGCTTTGATCTTTTCCGAATCGTTGAAACGGATCGGCGTCGACGCTCGGGTGCGGTCGCCGGGACACGTCCAATTCGTGCGGCGTCGCCAGCAATTCGATTATGACGTGGTGATCGCACGATGGCGCAGCGTGGCCATTCCGGGAAGTGAGCAGCGCGTTCATTGGAGCGAGATCGCCATGGAGGCTTCAGGTGGCTTCGCAGGCGCGGCCGCGCCCGCCGTAGCGGCGACGATCGACGCGCTCCTCGCCGCCGGGAGCAAGGAGGAGCTGACGACCGCGGCGCGGGCGCTCGACCGCATTCTGCTATCTGGCTTCTATATCGTGCCGCTCTATCATGCGACGGAAACCTGGACGGCGCATGTCGCAGAGCTCAAGCGCCCGACGAGCAATCCGCGCTTTCCCATGCTTCCTTTCGGGACGCTGCTCGACAATTGGTGGTTCGACAGACCGCGGTAAATCGCGCTCCTGCATGCTCCTTCCTGCCGACTTCGAGCGCCGCATAGCGTCCGCGGCTGTCGGTTCTGACGCGCCGCGCCACACGAACATATAATGCCTTTGCAAGCCATTCTTCCGTCTCAACAGATATGAGATAGAAACGGCGCTTGCTCTCGTCGAGACGACCGATCAGTTGACGCGCTGCTTGGCGAGCTTGCGAGCGAGTGTGCGTCGATGCATGCCGAGCCGCCGCGCCGCCTCTGAAATATTGAAGCTCACTTCCGCGAGCGTTGCATGAATTCGTTCCCATTCGAGGGTCTTGATCGAGCTTTGACGCGGGGACAGGGCGACGCTGCTGTCGCCTTCGCGGCGCGTGAACGCCGTCTCGATATCATCCACGCTCGAAGGCTTCGCGAGATAGTGACACGCTCCGAGCTTGATCGCTTCGACAGCGGTCGTGATGCTCGCGAATCCGGTCAAGACGACGATTTTCATCGAAGGGTCGCGCCGATGCAGAATCTTGACGCATTCGAGCCCCGATTCGCCAGCGAGCTTGAGATCGACGACCGCGTTGGAAGGACAGATCGTCGTCAGCGCGGCGTCGAGCGCTTCCGCGCCGTCGCAGACGCTGACGCAATATCCTCGCCGCTCGAAGGATTTGCGTAACGCTCGGGCAAAGGATGCGTCGTCCTCGACGATCAGGAGGAGTGGCTCACGACTCGGCATCGCGCTCCTCGATAGACATGGCTCCAATGGGTATTCTCAACTCGACCATCGCGCCATCAGCGCTATTCCGAGGTTCGATCGATCCCCCCAGCTTGCGCAGAACATTGACGACGAGAAAGAGACCGAGGCCACTTTCCGGTCGATCCTTGGTTGTTTGATGAGCCTTCCCGAAGCGCGCGAGAATATCGGCAGGAAAGCCCGGACCTTTGTCCCGCACTGTCAGAACCAGGAAATCGTCTCGTCGCTCGGCCTGCAGCCCGACCCAGCCAGGAGAAGCCTCCAACGCATTGTCGAGGATGTTGAAAAGCGTCTGCTTGAGAATCAGGTCCGGTGCGATAGCGCTGTCGTCGCCGACGCGCCTGCAATAGGAGAAATGCGCCGGCGCGCGCAGGCTTCGCCATTCTTGCGCGACGTCGTCGAGGAATCTCGCGATCGTCGTCCGCTCCATTCCCTCCGCACGAATCTCGCCCGCGGTGAGAAGGACGCGGGCGACGATCTCCTTGCAACGCGCGAGCGCCGCCGCCATTTCGCCGAGCTCATCGCCGATCTCTGGATCTTTCGTCAGCTTTGGCATCCGCTCCCAGTCTTGCAAGATCACGGATAGCGTCGCGAGGGGCGTGCTCAATTCATGAGCCGCGCCGGAGGCGAGAAGCCCCATCCGAACGATGTGCTCCTGCTCGACGGCATGCTGCCGCATTTGCGAGACGCGAGCATCCTGGTCGCGCAGGTTGCGATTGATGCGGGTCACGAGCAGCACGAGGAGCACAGACGCGAGCGCGAAACAGACGAACATCCCATGGATGTGAAGATCGAAGAGATTCGGCGACGCTCGCTCATGCGCATGCGCCAAGCCGATCTCTCGATAATTGGCCGTGAGCCAGATGAAGCAGCCGCCGGTGAGAACGACAATGGTCCAGGTGAACAGAGGTCGGAGCAGAACGGCGCCGAGAATAACCTGTAGCAGGAACAGGGAAATGAACGGGTTGGTCGCGCCGCCGCTGAGATAGAGCTGGATCGTCAGCGTGGCGACGTCGAACAGCAATTGGACCAACAGCTCCGTGTCGGCGATCGGCGCCTCGTTCGAGCAGCGATAGACCGTGGCGAGATTGAGGAGGAAGAGAAAGACGATCACCTCTCCCATCTCGGAAATAGGGAGAGGGATATCGAACCAGAGACGGACGATGACGATCGTCGCAATCTGACCGCAAATCGCCACCCAACGCAGAGTGACGAGCAGCAGGAGGTTCTTCTTGTTCGTCGAGTCCTCGATCGAAATGGTCGCGATCCCGTCCTTGATCCCAGGCCAGCGAAATCGTCGCCGACGTAAAGCCGCAATCCTGGTCGGAGAGCTCATTTCTCCGCTCGCAGGCCGTGAAAGAAGCCGGCGATATTATCGATGTCCACGTCGCTGAGCGGCTTCGCCATTTCCGTCATCGTCGGATTATGACGCTCTCGAGCGAGCCTGTAGTCCCTCAACGCCTGCGCCAAATAGTCGCGATTTTGTCCGGCGAGATGCGGCACGCCCGGGACGACGGCGCGGCCGTTTTCCCCATGGCAGGCCATGCAGACTTCGGCCCGCTTCCTCCCGGCGGCGACATCCGGCATTTGCGCGCTGGACGTTTGCGCGGAGAGGAGCACGACGCTCGCGGCCGCCGACCAAGAGATCAGCACTGGCGCCAGAAGTCGCATCTGCGGTCGCATGATGGAAAGCGCCCTCGGCGGGACATCGGCGTTCGACACGGGCGGCGCGGAGATCGGCGCGCAATGCATTTGCGTCATCATAGTGCTCCGAAAACTCAGGGGAGGAAGACGTTCTTGACCCAGATGGCGGCGCCATAGGTGAAGAAAGTCGCGATCCAGACGATCAAGATTGCGACCGCGGCGGAACTCAGACGCGCGACGCCGACGCCGGCCGTGTAGAGACCGCGAACGCGGCCGGCCTGGTAGCACACCGTCAGATAGAAGCCGCCGACCAGGCCGCCGACTCCGACGAGCGTGGTCGCGAACAGTATTGCAGAGGGCCAGTCGACATTCACCTTGTAATCGTCAATGGAGTAGCCGAGCGGTGCGAGAACCGCGACACGAATGACCTCGCGCCACGCAGACAAGAGAAGGAGCAACGCCACGCCGGAGGCGAGAAGAGCATAACCGCGGCCCGGCGCGCTCTTCGTCGCGACCAGCCATGCGAGAGCGGCGAGAGATATGGCCAACAGCCAGCCGAGCGGATGCGCGACGAGACGGCTGTCCGATGGAAGGTCGCTCATCCACCACAAAAGCAGCATGAGCGACACCGGCGAGCCGAAGACGCACACCTTGCGCCCGAGTGTTCGCGCGAAGGTGAGATAGGCCGGGTCGATATCGGAACGCGTCGCGAAATAATCGGCGTAGGCGAGGAGAAACAGGCCCACCGCCGGCGCCGACAGGCTGATGATGAAGAGATACCGCGACCATTGAATGGCGTGGAGCCTCGCGCCGCTGGTGTCGACCACGCCGCCGGGGGCGTACCAGTCCATCCAGCGCTCGGGCAGCAGCGACTGATAGATCAGCGCATGCATGATCAAGCCGTCGAAGAGAAATATCGCGAGAGCCGCGACCGCGTAGAGGACCACCGGGCGTTTCGCCGCCTCCTCGTTCTTCGAATAGAACGCGAACCAGAGGCAATAGCCGACGATCAGCGTCGCGATGAAGCCAAGAGCCCAACTCGCCGACAGCACATTCGACGCATACCATTGCGGGTCATAGATCACCTGCGTGAATAGCAGAGGCGCGACGCCGAGAACGATCAGCAGCGAGACGCCGATCTTGGCGACGCCCGTCATCGACGTCGACAGTCGCATCCAATGGGCGCTGCGTTCGCGAAGCAGAAAGCCGGCGACCGCGAGCGCGCAGGCGCCGAGGGTCAGCAGGACAAAGGCGATGTGGAAGACCCATGTGCCGACGAACAGAGCCTCGAACAATCCGGGCGCGCCCGGCACGCCGGCCGGATCGCGCATCGCATTCAATATGGCGCCGAGCGTCATCGATCAATTCTCCTTGGAATCGGAAGGTGAAATCGCGATCGTCGAAGCCGGGCGGCGATCGTCGCCGGGGTTCGCGAGATAGCTCGCGATCGCGTCGACTTCGGCGGCCGGCAGATCGATGCGCGGCATATAGGGGATCGCGCCGTGTTTCAGCGGTCCCTCGAGAAAGGCGGCGATCAGGTCTTTGTCTTTCGAGCCGTGGAACTTGTCTGGCAGGCTTCGCAAAGGCGCGCCCGGCTCCAGCGAATGACAGTTCGAGCAGGCGATCTTCGTAAGAAGCTCGCCGACCTCGAGACGATTTTCATCCGTCACCGAGCGCAGGCGATCGGGAACGAATGGATGAAGCGCGAGCAGCCCCTTCTCGGCGATCACGTCGACCTCGCCGAGGACGCCCTTGCCGGGCGCGTCGCGTGAGATCACTTGATTGCCGTAGATATATTGGCCGACGACGTAAGGCTTGCGCATGCTTTCGCGCATGCGCTCTTCCGGCCAGACGCCGATCGTCGCCAGGAACAGAAACAACGCAATGGCGAGCGGCGGCTTCACCAGCTGCGGCCTCGCCCAGCCGACCAGCAGATAGACCGTCGTCGCGACGAAGACCGCGATCATGCCGTCGGCGTATCGCGGCAGCAGATGCGAGCGGAGCATGATCAGCGCGTTGTTTGGAAGAGTTTGCAGGTAGTAGAGGAACATCATCACCGCAAAGAAGC
The DNA here is from genome assembly GCF_036560965.1 of Methylosinus sp. Lineage (NCBI taxonomy): Bacteria > Pseudomonadati > Pseudomonadota > Alphaproteobacteria > Hyphomicrobiales > Methylocystaceae > Methylosinus > Methylosinus sp. The sequence continues at coordinate 12,743 of NZ_DATBQF010000074.1, forward strand.
CGCCGACGACGCCAATCGGCGCCAGCAGGCGCATGACCGAGACTTTGAGATCCGTGTCCTTCATGCCGGATGCGACGATGAAGCCGACGACGACAGCCATGACCAGCATAGAGCCCGTGCGGATTCCGAGGTGCGCGAAGAAATTGAGATTGTAGAAGGCGTCATTGGTCGAGCCGGTTTCATACCAGGCCTCGTTTCCCGGCCACATCATGAATGACAATATGCCGACGATGAGCAGCATCGTCGCCCAGGACGCCAGCGCGAACGACCATGTCAATTTCAGATGGGTGAGCGGATCGATCTTGCCGATCAGATAGACGAGCGCATAGACGCCGATCACCTCGACCGTGAAATAGATCCATTCAGTCGCCCAGACCCAGACGAAATTGTGAATGAGTCCGCTGACGCCGCGCGGGCTCGCCACTGTGATCGCATACCAGATGCCCGGACCGGTGATCGAGCCGATCACATAGGAGAACACCAGCAGGAAGACGCCATATCGCCGGATGAAGTCGAGCAGCTGCGGCTGCTCGTCGCGATAGGCCTTGCTCTCTAGAATCGCGAACAGAAAGGAAGCGCCGACCGACGTATGCGAAGCGAGGACATGAATAACGCCGATGATTCCCATCATCCAGGCGGAGCCGATATAGGGCACGTAGAAAGTTGGATATGCGCCGACAATGTCCATTGTCCGACTTTCTTGGTTTGACCAGTTGTGGGCCTCAATTAGCCTGGACGCGGTCGCCGCCGGGATTGGACAAATCGTCCAATGCGACAAACCGTCCTCTCTATGAAGCGCAATCGCTACGGACCGGCGTGGCGCCGGACGCTCTGGTGCGAGCGGGCGATAATTGCCGTCGGCGAACGACATGAGCACGGCTTCCGCGTTCCAGCGCTATGTTTCAGATTTCGAAAAGCAATGAAGCCGCTTAGCGGCTCGAATTGGCGGATTGCGGCGCATGCAACCGTCGCATGTGGTCTCGACGCCCCAGAGGTTGAAGGCGAGCTTTTGCGGGTATTCGCCTTTGCGCTTCTGGAAATCCGCGACAAAATCCTCCGCGAGCTTGCGGCCCATGGCCCAGGTCGCCAGGCTCGGCAGCCGCGCGGGATCGAAGCCATAGAGATTGCGGCCGGTCGGCAGCGCGGACGGATTGCGCACGGGATCATTGCCGGGACCGGCGGCGACATTGCCGCCCGCAAGCCCCGTCGCAAGCGCGTCGAGCTCGTCTCCCGCCGAGCGGTCGATCGAGGCGACGAGCTCCGCGGCGCGCGCCTTGCGCTCGGCGTCGGAAAGTCGCGTGTCGACGGCGAGGATCGCGTCGGCCGTCTCGACGATATAGGGGTAGAGCTGCGGAACGCCGCCCATGAACAGCTCGCCCGGATCGCCGGCCGTGAAGCCGACCTCCTTGCCATTGTGCCACTCATGCGTCGCATGCGTGCCGAGATGGATCACCGCATGGACGTCGACGGTCTTCTGGAGCCAGAGATAGAAGGCGAGATATTGATGGCTCGGCGGCAACGCCACATCATGATAGAGCTTCTCTGGATCCTGTTCCCCGGCGCGCGTCGGCTGCGGCGCGAGCAGCAGCTTGCCGAAGCGCTGCGTCGGGAAGACGAAATAGGCTTCGCCCTTCTCGTCACGCCAGACCATGATGTTCGACTTTTCCGGCTCGCCCCATTTCTCCAGCATGAAGGCGCGCGTCGCCTCCGGGACCTCGCGGTCGAACCATTCGCGATAGCTCTTCACCGGCAGCAGGGAGATCGAGCCGTCGACGAGGCCCTGGCGGAGCGCTCTTCCAGCGTTCCGGAGTTCCAGCCGTTGATATTGCCGCCGCGCTCGCGGATGAGCGTGAACAGCTCCTCGTCGCTCTGCGGCGCGCCGGCGAGATCGTAGCCTTCCGTCTTCAGCCGCTCGAGGATGGCGCGCAGCGATTTCGGCAGCACATTGAGATAGGAAGCGCCGATATTCTCCTTGCCGGGCGGATAATTGTAGTAGATCAACGCGACGCGCTTCTCCTGCGCCGGCGTCTCGCGCAGAGCGACGAAGCGGGCGAGACGTTCCGCGGCCCGCTCGATACGATCCTCGATCGGCGTCTCGCGCACGCCGTCGAGCCCGGTGGCGGCGTCGACGAAAGGCTCGGCAGCGCCCGATGCGGCAGGCCGACATGATCGAGAAAGCCGTCGACGATCTCGGCGACGCCGCCATAGTCCGGAACCGCCGCCGGAGCGCCAGAGCTCATCCCTGGCGTCCAACGAACGCGATGATGGGTAGATCACGCCGCAGGCGTCGGCGAGGCTGGCGAATTCCCCGTCACCCTGGAAGGTCGCCCGATAGACGAACGTCTTGCGCGTGCGCTTCCGATCGCCGGAGGCCGCGCTTGCCGACAATGTCGCCAAATCTCGTAGCCACGTTTTTTGCGCGATTACCGCGGCGGCCGAATGACCTACGGCCGCCGCGCGTCGAGCAGAATCAATGGCTGATCATCCACGGCCTCGTCGAGGGAAACGACTTGGCTCCGCCCGTGGAGGCTTTCGACGCACCGCTGCAGCAGGCGCAGCCGGCCCCATGCGCCGAAGACCGCCGCGGCTCATGGCGACTTCGCTCATTCGCCTCGAAGGCGCTGCGACTGGTCGAGCTCATCAAGGCTGCGCGCGGCGCCGTCAGCACCACGCGCGGCGCCGACGTTCCACAATCTGGACAATCGCAAGGCTCGAGATAGTCCGCCATCTTGCGCATTGCGGTGAAAGGGCCGCAGTCCTCGCAGAGATATTCGTAGATCGGCATATCGACCTCATTTGTCTGCGACGATCGGCATCTGGACCGAGCCGTCCAGATATCGGGTCGGCCCTGCCGCCGAGGGCGAAATGTCGAAATCGAAAATCTGCGTCGGCAGCCACAAGGTTGCGCAGGCGTTGGGCACGTCGACGACGCCCGACACATGCCCCTGCACCGGCGCCGTGCCGAGAATCGAGTAGGCCTGCGCGCCCGAAAAGCCGAATTTCTTCAGATATTCGATCGCATTCAGACAGGCTTGGCGATAGGCCACCGCGACGTCGAGATAATGCTGGCCGCCCTGCTCGTCGACCGAAATGCCTTCGAAGATCAGATAGTCGTTATAGGTCGGCGTGATCGGGCTCGGCTTGAAGATCGGATTCTTGATTCCATATTTCGATATTCCGTCCTTGATGATGTCGACTTTGAGATGCAGCCAGCCGGCCATCTCGATCGCGCCGCAAAAAGTGATCTCGCCGTCGCCCTGGCTGAAGTGCAGATCGCCCATCGACAATCCGCCGCCCGGCACATAGACGGGGAAAAAGATCTTCGAGCCGCGTGAGAGATCCTTGATGTCGCAATTGCCGCCGTGCTCGCGTGGCGGCACCGTGCGCGCGGCCGTCGCGGCCGCCGTCGCCTTGGCTTCGCCCGCGAGACGTCCGAGATGCGCGGTCGGCGCAAAGGGCGGACAAGCGAGAACCGGGACCCGCTCCGGATCGGTAGCGATCAGCGCGGCCTCGCGGCTGTTCCAGGTCTCCAGCAATTTTGGATCGGGCAAGCAGCCGATGAGGCCTGGATGGATGAGGCCCGCGAAGCGCACGCCTGGCACATGGCGCGATTTGGTGAAGAGCCCCTCGAAATCCCAGATCGATTTTTGCGCGAGCGGAAAATGCTCGGTGAGGAAGCCGCCGCCATTCTGCTTGGAGAAAAAGCCGTTGAAGCCCCATTGGCTCTCCGGCTTGGCGCCGATGTCGAGCAGATCGACGACGAGGAGGTCGCCGGGCTCCGCGCCCTTCACGCCGATCGGCCCGGAAAGGAAATGCACGATCGACAAATCAATGTCGCGCACGTCGGAGGCATCGTCATCGTTCTTGATGAAGCCGCCGGTCCAATCATAGGTCTCTATGATGAAATCGTCGCCGGACTTCACCCAGGCCACCATCGGAATATCCGGGTGCCAGCGATTGTGAACCATGTCGTTCTCGAAAGCCGATTGGGTCAGATCGACCTTGATCAATGTTTCGGCCATCATTCGCTCCCTTCGTGATTGCGCCGGTCACACCGACAGGAAATTCGCCACTTTTACCTCGTCGATCGTCGCCCGAATCTCCTCATGGACGACTTCGCCGTTCTCGAGCACGAGCACGCGATCCGCTATATCGAGCGCGAAGGACAAGACCTGCTCGGAAACGAGGATCGACAAGCCGCGCGTGTCGCGGATCGTCTTCAGCACGCGCCCCAGCTCGCGAATGATGGAGGGCTGAATTCCTTCCGTCGGCTCGTCGAGCAGAAGCACTTTGGGACGCGACGCCAGAGCCCGCGCGATCGCGAGCTGCTGCTGCTGGCCGCCAGAGAGATTGCCGCCTCTACGCCGCTTCATCTCCAGCAGCACCGGAAACAATTCATATATGTCCTCGGGAACCGCGCGCTCGGCCGTGACGGTGAGCCCCGTCTCTATGTTTTCCTCGACCGTCATCGCCGGAAAGATCATCCGCCCCTGCGGCACATAGGCGAGACCGGCGGCGACACGCTCATGACTCTTGTCGCCAGTGATGTCCTTGCTCGCGATCCGAACGCCGCCCGCCGTCGTTCTGGCGATCCCCATCAGCGCTTTCATGAGCGTCGTCTTGCCCATGCCGTTGCGTCCCATGATCGCGACGATCTCGCTCGGCGCGACACGCATGCTCACGCCGTGAATGACCTCACTCTCGCCGTAGGCGACCCTCAATCCGTCGATGGCCAGCATGACGCTCCTCAATGCCCGAGATAGACTTCGATGACTTTCGGGTCGTTCTTGACATGCTCCATCGATCCTTCGGACAGCACCTTCCCCTGGTGCAGGACCGTGACGCGATGCGCGATGTCTTCGACGAATTTCATATCGTGCTCGATGACGATGACCGATCGCCCCACGATGATCTTGTTCAGCAGCTCGGCTGTCTTGCGCCGCTCGGAAACGCTCATTCCGGCGACCGGCTCGTCGAGCATCAGCAGCTCCGGGTCCTGGATCAGCAGCATGCCGATCTCCAGCCATTGCTTTTGTCCGTGACTGAGGGTCTCTGCGCGTCCATGCAGCTGATCGGCGAGGAAAATCATGTCCGCGATCTCCTCGATGCGCTCGCGAACGGCGCTATCGCGCCGAAAGAACAAAGCGCCGAAGACTGAACGGCCGCGCGGAAAAGAAATCTCCAGATTTTCGAAGACAGTGAGATCGTCATAGATGGATGGGTTCTGGAACTTGCGTCCGACTCCCGCCTCAACGATGCCATTCTCGCTCATGCGCGTGAGCTCTCGATCGCGAAAGCGGATCGACCCCGAGGTCGCGCGCGTCTTGCCGCAGATGAGATCGAGCACCGTCGTCTTGCCCGCTCCATTGGGGCCGATGATGACGCGAATTTCATTGGGATCGACGTAGAACGAGATATCGTCGACGGCCTTGAAGCCGTCGAAGGAGACCGACAGGGCCTCGACCGAGAGAAGAAAGTCACTTTGACGATGATCTGGCGACATCGGTCTCACTCCGCGAGATTTTGATCCAAGGAGCGCGTCATCGGAGCGCCCCAGAGTCCGCGCAGCTTGCCGAGAAAGCGGCTGGCGTAGCGTGGCGCATGGCTGCGATAGAGACCAGCGAGCCCATCGGGAAAGGCCAAAACCACGGCGATGAACAGTGAGCCGAGCCCGAACAGCCACAGCTCGGGAAAGCTCTCGGAAAGCCTGGTCTTCGCGAAATTGACGAGCAGCGCGCCGCATACGGCGCCGAGGATCGAAGCTCTGCCGCCGACCGCCGTGTAGATCACCATCTCGATCGATGGCACGATGCCGACGAAGGAGGGCGACATGAAGCCGACCTGCAGCGTGAACATCGCCCCGCCGAGCGCCGCCAGCGCCGCCGCGAAGCAGAAGGCGAAAATTTTGAAGTCGGATACCGAATAGCCCGAGAAACGCACGCGATCTTCCTTGTCGCGCATGGCGACGAGTATGCGTCCGAGCTTGGAGCGCGTGACGAATTGCGTCACTAGGATCGCGGCGAGCAGCAGTCCGCACTCGATGTAATAGAGCACGAGCTTCGCGCCATCGGTGCGAATGTCCCACCCCTTCAGAGTGCGCAGATCGGTGATGCCGTTGATGCCTCCGGTATAGCCCTGTTGGCCGACGATCAATATGGTGAGGATCAGCGCCACCGCCTGAGTGATGATGGCGAAATAGACGCCGCCGACGCGCCGCTTGAACATGGCCGCGCCGATGACGAAGGCGAAGAGCGTCGGAACGACGAGCGTTGCGACGAGAGTGAAGCCGAGGCTCTCGAACGGCTTCCAGAACCACGGTAGAGCGGTGATCTGATTCCAGTCCATGAAGTCGGGAATTCCCGGCGTGGATTGGATCTTCGTGTTCTCGACGCTCGACGCTTCGAGCTTGAGGAACATGGCCATGCAATAGCCGCCGAGACCAAAGAAGATTCCCTGGCCGAGACTGAGAATTCCGCCATATCCCCAGCAGATGACGAGCCCGGTCGCCACGAAGGCGTAGGTCAGATATTTGGCGACCAGATTGAGCCGGAAAATATCGAGAGCGGCGGGCAGCACGATCAGTATCGCCGCCGCGAAGACGAGAAGGCCGAGAAGCTCGGATCGGCTGAACAGCGGATTGTCTCTCGGAGCAGTCATCGGCGCACCTTTGTCGCGAAGAGCCCCTGCGGACGCAGCATCAAAATGACGACCACGCCGATGAGCGTCGTGACCTGCGCCATGGAGCCGGATGTGAAGAATTCGAGCGTCGACCGCGATTGCGAGATCGCGAAGGCGGAGGCGATCGTGCCGATGAGACTCTGCGCGCCGCCGAAGACGACCACCAAGAAAGAGTCGACGATATAGAGCTGCCCTGCCGTCGGCCCGGTCGAACCGACCATGGTGAAGGCCGATCCAGCGACGCCCGCTATTCCACAGCCGAGCGCGAAGGTCGCTCGATCGACCTTCTGCGTGTCGATGCCGACAGCGCCCGCCATGACCCTGTTCTGGACGACCGCTCGCACTTGCTGGCCGAAGCGCGATTTGTAGATGAGCAGCGCGACGCCTGTCGTGATCAGCAGCGTCAGCGCCATCACGAAAATGCCGTTGATCGGCACCTCGATCGATTCGGTGATCCGCAACGAGCCGAGCATCCAGGGCGGCAGATCGACGCCGAGCTCGCGCGCGCCGAAGACGGAACGATAGACCTGTTGGAGAATGAGGCTCAGGCCCCAGGTGGCGAGCATCGTGTCGAGCGGGCGCTTATAGAGTCGGCTGATCAACGCCCATTCGACGAGCGCCCCGAGCAACGCAGAGGCGACGAATGCGACGATCATGGCGACGAAGAAATAGGCGGGAAACAGCGCCGGAAGCTGCGCTTCGAAAAGCTTCGACGTGAGATAGGTCATATAGGCGCCGAGAATCATGAATTCGCCATGCGCCATGTTGATCACGCCCATCTGTCCGAAGATGATGGCGAGGCCGAGCGCCATGAGCAGGAACACCGAGAACAAGATGAGCCCGGCGAATCCCTGCATGACGAAGATCGATCCGAGATCGCCGAGCGAATAGTCGCCGAGCATCCGAGCCTCCATGGATCGTGAGTTGAAAGGAATATGGGCGGCGTCGGCGGAGCAGGCATGCGCCTGCTCCGCCTCGGGCTCATTGATAGCCCTTGGGGAAAGGATCGGGCTCGACGAGCTCCGCCGTTTCGTAGATCACATCATATTGGCCATCGGCTCGGGCGCGGCCTACTCTCGTCTTCGACCAGAGGTGATGGTTCTCGTGAATGCGCACATAGCCCTCGGGCGCGCCTTTGAACTCCACGCCGGGCGAGGCCGCCGCCACTTTGTCGATATCGAAAGAGCCTGCCTTCTCGACCGTGAGCTTCCACAGCCATGGGCCGAGATAGGCGGCCTGAGTGACGTCGCCGATGACCGTCTTGCTTCCCCACTTCTTCTGAAAGGCCGAGACGAAGCCCTTGTTGTTGGCGTTGCCCAACGACTGGAAATATTTCATGCAGGCATAGGCTCCGGCGATATTCTCGCCGCCGATTCCATCGATCTCGTCCTCGGTCACGGAGATCGTGAGCAGAGTCTGCTTCGAGAGATCGATTCCCGCCGCCTTCAGCTGCTTGTAGAACGCCACATTCGAGCCGCCGACGATGATGGCGTAGATCACATCGGGCTTGGTCAGCTTGATCTTGTTGATGACGGAGTTGAACTGCGTGTGCCCGAGCGGAAAATAGTCCTCGCCGACGACCTTGGTTTTGAGCACGTTCTCTATGTGCTTGCGCGCGATCTTGTTGGAGGTGCGGGGCCAGATATAGTCCGAGCCCAGCAGATAGAAGCTCTTCGCGCCTTTGGTCTTGGTGACCCAGTTGAGGCCCGCGATGATCTGCTGCGTCGCCTCCTGCCCGGTGTAGATGACGTTCTTCGACTGCTCCAGCCCTTCATAGAAGGTCGGATAATAGAGCATTCCGTTATATTGCTCGAACACCGGCAGAACCGCTTTGCGCGAGGCGGAGGTCCAGCATCCGAAGACCGCCGCGCATTTGTCGTTGACGAGAAGCTTCTTGGCCTTTTCGGCGAAGGTCGGCCAGTCGCTCGCGCCGTCCTCCTGGACGAATTTGATCTTGCGGCCGAGCACGCCGCCGATAGCGTTGATCTGCTCGATGGCGAGCTTCTCGGCCTCGACCGAGCCGGTCTCGCTGATCGCCATCGTTCCGGTCACTGAATGCAAAATGCCGACCGTGACCTCGCTGTCCGTCACGGCGAGTCCGGTGGTGTTCACAGCGCTCGCGGCGACAGCGGGCCGACCGAGCAGACCGAGGGCGGGCGTCGCCGCCAACGCCGAAAGCACTCGGCGCCGGGAGGGATTGCGGAAATCATCGGACGTGTTCGTCATCAGGCCACCACTCGAGGTTCGCGGGAACGGATTTGTCGCGGAGAAAATGGCCCGACGGCGCGCTTCGCCGACATACGTCGATTTGCGTATTCGCCTACGCATATTGCGCCCCTATGGTCTGAGCCGCGGGGAGTAGAGGCAGCGATGCCGCGGAATAGGCGAGGCGCCGCGGAATTCGGCGCCAGGTATGAAATTTAGGCGGGGAGTTCCGCGCGATCATGGATAGTCTCGACGCGCGCAGGGGTCGCTCTGCCGGCGAAGGCCATAAGAGATGACGGCGCAACAACGGATCGTTCGCGTCCGGCGCGATTACAATAAATGGGTCGCCGATCAGACGCTCGAGGACTATGCGCTGCGCTTCACGGCCGAACGGGCGCGCCGATGGTCGGCGTTTCGCGTCGCCAATACGGCGATCGCCTCGGTTTCCTTCCTCGCCTTGGAGGCGATCGGCGCGTCGGTGACGCTGACATGCGGATTCACCAACGCGGTCACGGCGATCATCGCCGTCAGCGCGATCATCTTCGTCACCTGCATGCCGATCGCCTATTATGCGGCGCGCTACGGCATGGACATAGACCTGCTGACGCGCGGCGCCGGCTTCGGCTATCTCGGATCGACGGTCACCTCGATCATCTATGCGAGTTTCACCTTCATCTTCTTCGCCATCGAGGCGGCGATCATGGCGAAGGCGCTCGAAGCCGGACTCGGCGTTCCCGAGTCGATCGGCTATCTCATCTGCGCTTTCGCGGTTCTACCGATCGTCACGCATGGCTTCACCTCCATCAGCCGATTTCAGATGTGGACGCAACCCCTCTGGCTTCTGCTCCATATCGCGCCCTTCGCCGCGATCGCGTTGCAGGACCATTCGACGCTGCACGCCTGGCGCGGATTCACCGGCAGGCTCGGACCGATCGACGGCGGATGGGATATCACTCTGTTCGGCGCGGCCTCCGGAGTCGTCTTCGCGCTCGCGGCGCAGATTGGAGAACAGGTCGATTTTCTGCGCTTCTTGCCGAGGGCCGAAGTCGCCGGAAAAGCCAGATGGTGGATTTCGCTCATCGCCGCCGGACCCGGATGGATCGTCATCGGCGCCGCCAAGATGCTCGCCGGATCATTTCTGGCCTATCTCGCCTTCAAGCACGGCGTGCCGCCGGATGCGGCAGCCGATCCGACGCAAATGTATCTCGTCGCCTTCGGCTATGTCGTGCATGACGACACGCTGGCGCTCGGCCTCGCCACGACCTTCGTCATCGTCTCGCAGCTGAAGATCAATGTCACGAATTCCTATGCGGGCTCGATCGCCTGGTCGAATTTCTTTTCGCGACTGACGCACAGCCATCCTGGGCGAGTGGTGTGGCTCGTGTTCAATATCGTCATCGCCGTCGTATTGATCGAGCTCGGAATCTACCGCGCGATCGAAGGCATTCTCGGCTTCTATGCGCATGTGGCGGTCGCCTGGATCGGCGCGCTGTTCGCCGACCTCGCCATCAACAAGCCGCTCGGCCTCAGTCCAAAAGGCATCGAGTTCAAGCGCGCCTATCTGTACGAGATCAATCCGGTCGGCTTCGGCGCGACGCTATTTGCGAGCCTCGTCTCGATCGCCGCGCATTTCGGGGCTTTCGGCGAGATTTTGCGGGCCATGTCCTGCTATCTCGCGCTCGTCGTCGCGCTCGCGGCCGCGCCTCTGATCGCTGTCGCGACCAGGGGGCGCTTCTATATCGCGCGCCGGGACGATCCGCCCGCTATGGCCGAGCCGCAGAAGTGCTGCATTTGCGAGCATGAGTTCGAGCCGCAGGACATGGCGGCCTGTCCAGCCTATGCAGGGCCAATATGCTCGCTATGCTGCACGCTCGACGCCCGCTGTCACGACTCCTGCAAGGTCGACGCGCGCTTCGCCGATCAGCTGAAGAGCGCGTTCTCGCGCTTCGTCCCCGAGGGCGTCATTGCTATGCTCGGTTCGAACTCTGGACGCTATGTCGCGATCTTCACGCTGATCATCTGCCTTCTCGGCGGCGCGCTCTCGCTCGTCTATTGGCAGGCCGTTCTCGATGCACGCATCTCGCCATCGCTCATCGGGCCGCCTCTGGCGAAAGCTTTTGTGATTTTGAGCGTGATCTCCGGAATCATCGCTTGGTTCTTCGTGCTCGTCCAGGAAAGCAGGCTCGTGGCGCAAGAGGAGACACAACGCCAGACGACGCTGCTGATGCAGGAGATCGAGGCGCATCAAAACACGGACCGCGCCTTGCAAAAGGCCAAGGAAGCCGCCGAAGCCGCCAATATCGCCAAGAGTCGCTACGTGGTCGGCCTCAGTCACGAGTTTCGCACGCCTCTCAACGCCATTCTCGGCTATGTTCAATTGCTCGAGCGACGGCCCAAGTCGAGCCCCTCCGATCCGAACGCTCTGCGCACCATTCGCCGCTCGGCGGAGCATTTGGCGAGCCTCGTCGACGGTCTTCTCGACATTGCGAAAATCGAAGCGGGCCGGATGGAGGTGCATCGCGACCACGTGCGTCTGCCCGCCCTGCTGCGGCAGGTCGTCGACATGTTTCGGCTGCAGGCCGAGGCCAAGGGCGTGGCGTTCCGCTACGAGACCCGCGGTCGTTTGCCGAATTGGGTCAGGATCGACGAGAAGCGCCTTCGCCAGATCCTGCTGAACCTTTTGTCCAACGCCGTGAAATTCACCGAGATCGGCGAGGTCCGATTCACGGTCGTCTATGATCGCGACATGGCGACGTTCGAAATCGAGGACACCGGGCCCGGCATTCCGCTCGATCAGCACGAGCGCATATTTCGTCCTTTCGAGCGGCTCGAGTCGATCGGGCGAAAGTGGGCTCCGGGCACGGGCCTCGGTCTGACGATCACCAAGCTCATGACCGAGGTCCTCGGCGGCAACATCTCGCTACGAAGCCGTGTCGACCATGGCAGCGCCTTCTCGGTGAAATTCTATCTGCCGGAATCCTTGCCGCCGATCACTCCGTCACGTCCGGACTATTCGCTGATCTGCGGCTATCAGGGCGCGCGGATCACGATCGTCGTCGCAGACGACGAGGCGAGCCACAGGCAGCTGGTCGCAAGATTGCTCGATCCGCTCGGCTTCGTCGTCTTCACGGCGCCCGATGGCGATCGCTGCCTGAAGATGATCGAGCAGGTCGCGCCGCAACTCGTGTTGCTCGACGTCAACATGCCGGGGCTGTCCGGCTGGGAGATCGCGCGCACGGTTCGACAGCGCAAGGGCCGTGACGTCGCGATCGTCATGCTGTCGGCCGACGCCGAAAAGGAATTGGATGGCGATGTCGAGCAATGGGCCTGCGACGGCTATATCGTGAAACCGTTCAAGCTCGGCGATCTGCTCGATCTGATCGCTGCGACCTTCGATCTGACATGGCGATTCGGGCCGCTGCAGACGAGCGACGCGGCCGCGCCGCGAAGACCGCTGCCGATCGGCGACATCGTCGCATTGGCCGAGATCGGTCATGCACGCGGCGTCGCGGCGCTGCTCAAAAAGTTTCGCGCTGAATTTCCTCACGAAGAGCCGCTGATCGAAACGCTCAGCGAATTGGCCAATGAGATGAAGTTCGACGAGCTCGTGACCGCGGCGCATCGGTCGTGCGGTCATGGCGAATTTCAGCAGCACGAGGACGCGAGGCATGAAGTCTAGCGTCATTCTCATCGTCGACGACGATCCCGGGGCGCTCGCTTTTCTCGCGGCGACCCTCGAGGAGCGCGGCTCGACTGCGCTCGTCGCGCGCAGCGGCGAGTCGGCGCTCGCAATATTGGATCGGCTCACGCCGGACATTATTCTGCTCGACGCCGTCATGCCGGGCCTCGACGGCTTCGAAATTTGCCGTCGCGTCAAGCGCGACGACCGTCTGTCGGACATCCCCGTCATTTTCATGACGGGTCTCAGCGACACCGATCATGTCGTGCAGGGCTTCACCGTCGGCGGCGTCGACTATGTGACGAAGCCGATCGTGGTCGAGCAATTGCTGGTGAGGCTGCGAACGCATATAGCCACCTCCCGAATGGCTTTGCGCGCACGGTCGGCGCTCGACGCATCGGGCCGCCATTTGCTCGCGACGGATCGACGAGGCGTGGTCATGTGGAGCACGCCCAAGGCGCGCACGCTGCTCTATCTCGATAATGAGAGCGATGATGACGAAAGCTCACGCCGCGCGTCGCAAATTCGCGCGCTCATTCCAACAGAACGCGCGACCGCTCCGAAGGAAGCGATCATCGCGACCAGGACCGGCGTCAAGATTCGGATGGTCTATTTGGGGCATGTGGGCGGCGACAATGAATTTCTGTTCTGCCTGACGGAAGCCGACGAGAGCGGCGCCGAAATCGCGCTGTCGCGCGCGCTGTCCGTGACGCCGCGCGAGTCGGAAGTCCTGCTCTGGTTATCGCGAGGCAAGTCGAACGCCGATATCGCCGCAATTCTCGGAATGAGCCCACGGACCGTCAACAAGCATCTCGAGCAGATATATAAGAAGATCGGCGTCGAGAATCGCACCACTGCGGTGCGCATCGCGATGCAGATCATCGAACGCCTCTAATTCGGACTCGATCGACACGGGCGTTGTCGCAGATTGTAATCGCTGGTCGGTGTGGGCTTACGATCGCCGGCGGCGCGATGACCGCTTTCGAACGCAGCCGTTTTGAGCGCGAGCTAAGTCTTTGGCACGTCCGCTGGTGATCATAGAGCGGTGAAACGAGCGATGCGAGGACCCCGGTTCCGATTGTCGGCGATATCAAGCGCGCGACCGCGCCGGAAAAGCCCCCGAGCTCGCCCTTGCGCAGGCCTGCTCGCCGCCGGCCGCGCGACTCCGCGGCGGCGGCGGGTTCGAAAGACGCGCCCTCAGTCGCGCTTCTGATAGATGAGGAGATATTGCCGCGGCAGGAAGTCGTGTTTCTCGACCAGCGAATAGCCGGCGGCGTCGAGCTCCTTCGTCACTTTCTCGGGCGGAATGCGGTGCTCCACGGGCGGCCCGTCGGGCGAATCGGCTTTGAAGTCGACGATCGCCAATCGTCCCTTCGGGCGCAGCGACGATTTGAGCGCAGTGAAATATTGCGTGCGGTTTCCGATATGGTGATAGGTGTCGACGACGAGAGCGAGATCGACGGGCTCGGGAAGATTGGCCTTGTCTGGGCTGGACTGGACGGGCGTGAGATTGGCGAGGCGTTCGCGCTCGGCCCGTTCACCGAGATAGGTCACCATATCGGGCTCGACATCGGCGGCGTAGAGCTTGCCGCCCGGTATGCGCTTGGCGATTTTGGCGCTGAAATAGCCGGTGCCCGCGCCGATATCCGCCACGCGCGCGGCGCGATCGAGATGCAGCGCATCGATGACCTTCTCGGGCTTCTGCCAGGCGTCGCGCTCCGGATCGTCGAATTTTTTCGCCCATTTGGCCGCATCGTCGAAACGCTTGTGAAAGGCGCCGTCGGAAGGGGGCGCCGCATGGTCGCCGTGACGACCGCCCTTGCCGTCGTGCTCCATGGGCGCGGCGGTCTGCGCGAGCGCGACATGCGCGCCGAGGCCGACGGCTATCAGGGAAAATGCGGCGACCGCCGCTCGAATGGCGTTGTTCATTTTTTCTCCTCATGTGGTCGTCCGCTCGCCCCGGAGGTATCTGGAGCGACAGCGGGTGGCGACGGCGCGGCGTATTGCCGCCGTCGCCTCCCCCCGCATAAATGTCGTCCGCTCGCCGGAAACGCAGTCCTTATTCTGTTTCCAGCGGAAACAGCGGCTGCGATCGCTTCTTCGCCTCGACCGTTTCTTCAGCGGCTAGGCGCTGGATCGCCAAGGCGGATTTTTCGTCGCGGCGCGGCTCCCGGCGTCAGCCCGATGGATTGCAATTTTATCGATGAGCTTTGCTTCTAAAATCCGAAGGTCAGCGCAGTGTTGAGCTCCCATGATTGGCCGAGCTGCGGCCCGTTCAGGCGCTGGTAGACCGGCGCTCCCGCCTCGACAGCGAGTCGAATGGGCTTCATGCCCTCGAATTTCAACAGATATTCCAACCCACCGAGCAGCTTCACGCGTTCGCCGCCCTGATAATCGGGAACAGTGCCCTGCTGCGCGCCCCAGATCAGAACGTCATGCCCGTAGATGCGCTCCCATATCGTCGCCGCCACGCGCCCGGTCGCGGCGAGACCCGGCAGAAGCTCATAGCCGCCCCAGGACGAGATCTCGTTGGCGAGGCCCCTGTAGTAGCCCGCATCATTGGCGCCGAGCGCCGCGCGTCCGCGATAGACGAGGCCCCAGGACCAGGCGTCCAGCTTGCCCGTGTAGGTGAAGCCGAACAATGCGTCATATGTTCCCGTCCCGAGCTGCAGCCCGTAATAGGCTCGTTTCATGAAAAACTGTCCGGACGGATGCTGATGGATGATGTCCTCCGCATAGCTTCCGGTCGGCAGGCTGACGCCGAGATTCACGTGCAGATGGTGGATGTCGTCCTGATAGAGGCGGACCAGTCCCTGGACCGAGGTGTCGCCCCAGCCCTGCGTCGCGGAGTTCGTCGGGCCGAGCGGCGTCGAGCCGCTGGGGCCCCGGAACACCGTCATGCTCATGTTTCGGTCCGACAAGGACCCCATCACCATGACATTGAACCAATCGGCGACGCCGAACATGGCGTGGAACATATGCATCTGCATTTTCATATTGTCGGGCGCGTTTCGCAGCGTCCGCGTCGGATTGGCGGCCAAGAAGTTCGCGAGCGCGAGATTGCTGTTGGGAACCCAGGGGATCGCCGTCACCTGAGCGGGCGCGATCGTCGAGGAGCCGACATAATTGCCCCGCATCACCGCATAGCTCGGCGTGTAGGCGAAGCGCACCTCTCCGGCGCCGACCATATGCGCGCCATAGACGCCCGCCGGCACGACCGTATGTTTCGCGCCGTGCTTGTCGCCATGGCCGCCGTCTGCGCCGCCCTTTCCGGAATGCCCTCCGGAAGCCGCCGCCATATGAGCCCCGCCCTTCTCTTTGCCGCCGTGCTTTGCGTGTTTCGCGTGTTTTTCCTGGCTGCCGTGATGTCCGCCGCCGCCCTCGCCGTCGGCCCCTTGTCCGCCGGCCGCGGATACCTCGTCATGGCTCCCGGCGTTCTCTTTGCCGTCCCGCATTCCGTCGCCGCCGGACTCGTCGGCGCTGGAATGTCCGACGGAAGCGGCGTCCGAGCTGAAATGATAGTTGAGGCCGACGCGAGCGATGCTGCCGGTCACGCGCGGGGAGGCGACCTCGGAAATCGTCCAGTCCGACGGAGCGCCATTGGTCCCTCCGAACGCGTTGGCGACGCCGATCGGATAGGCGGCCGCGGTCGAGCGGATTTTGCCGCTGCCCAAGGCGTAGTAGAGATACTCGGCCTTGAGGCTCCAGCGCGGCATGAACATCCACTCGACGCCGGCGCCGATCGTCCATCCGGGTTGCGTGGTCGAGATATCGAGATTGCCGATGGCGTCTTGCACCGCGACGCCGGCGGCGTTGGCGTAGAGCGACGACGTCCCATGGTGGACGCCGACGCCTCCGAAAGCGAGGCCGCCCGTGGCGTAGGCTAGCAGGTTCGGCTCGACGAGATAGCCGAGACGCAAGCGCAATGTCCCGAGGAAATCGAGGGACGAACGGCCATAGACCGAATTCTGCAGGCTGTCGCCTTGGACGAGCATGTTGCGATAGAGCCCTGCGAGATTGCGATTGCCGCTCCCCGAGGCGAGGCCCTGTATATCGGCCTCCACGCCGACGAGGGCATTGCCCAGATAGCCCGTCGGAAAATTATAGCCGACCTGCGCGCCGCCGATGAATCCGCCATTGTCGCCACCGGGAATCGAGCCGCTCTGCGACGCCCAGAACGGCGCGCGAACCACCATGTTCGCCGGGTCGGTGAGATATTTGCCGGTGACGGAAGGGGCCGTCGTATAATCGATCGCGCCATTGTTCGCCAGAACGCCGCCGGCGTTCAGACCCGCATAGAAGCCCGTCCACATCGGCGGAGGCGGCGGCGCCACGAGCACGGGAAGATCGGCCGCTAGGGCGGCGCCGGCGACGAACGGCAAAGCGCTCGCCGAAAAAATGATGAATGGCTTCATTTGTCTGAGCCCTGTTCGTATGAAAATCGCGTCTCTCGATCGCAAAAGACCAAAGATGAAAACCGGCGATGCGCGGCGCGCCTCGGAGCGGCGTCGAGCTTGCAGAAAAAATGGCGGATCAGACGCCGGGAGGCGCGCGCGACGACCAGGAGCTCGCCCACCCCGGTGGGCGTTTGGCGCCATCGCCTTCGACGAGCGGAACGACGAGCGCCCCGGGCTCCAGCGAAGCGTAGGGCGCGATGTCCGGCAATAGGGCGATGACATCCGGCGCCGTGTCGCGAGCGCCCGCGCTACAGAGAATGCAGCATAGAGCATGATGGCGGTCGGTCGGGGCGTTATCGGGGCTGGGCGCGCCACAATAGGCGGCGACAGTCGAGATCGAAGCGCCACGCCCCACGCTGTCCGCGGAATCCATGGCGAGCGCTGGGGATGACGCGAGAGCCAGGACTTTCAACGCGAAGAGACAAGCAATCACAGCGCTCGCGATAATCGCGCGCGCTCGCCATTGTCGCCACATCCGCAACGAAGCCATCGGAGAATCCAAAATAGAATCAACGCTAACCCTCACGCGGGCGCAGCCGAGCGTCAATCGGCGCGATCCCTGAGCGCGCGCTCGAGAGGGCCCTCCGCTATTTCATCGGAGCGAGCCCATCGCCAGACTTTCCCGGTCTCGGAGCAGGAGCTCGACGATTCTGGTTCGTTCATCCGAGAGCGACGCTTTGTCGCAGCTCGTCGCGCCTCACGGACAATCATTGTCGAGCATGGCCAGACCGAAGGCCGGTTTCCAACGCGAACCGAAACGATTCCGGTCGGGGAGATCGGCGATATCCGCCTCGTCGCCCCGTCGCCCGCAATCCCAAAGCCGTCGTCGATGCGGCGGTTTATCGCGATAATTTGCGGCATAACCGCCGCACTCGTCCGACTTGCTTCATGTCCGATAATCCGCGCTTATCGGACATGCTCCGAAACCGCCGCAAAACCAGGCCTGTCGGTCGGGTTCAATGAGCGGACAGCGTTCCCGGCTGTCGTTTTTTTCCGCCCCGGAGCGGCGCAATGCCTCCGCGGGCATGTTGGCGGCATTCGGCGATCGAGACGCATCCCCGCTCGCGGATCAGGCTTCTCGCGCCGCCGCCTCCCTGCTCGACAACCGCAAAAATTCCATTCATGCGGCGACCCGGCCGCGCGGTCTCGAGCGTCAGGCAGCCGTCTTGCGTGGACGGCCGCCACGCTTCCCGTTTTCACGCGCAGCAGAAGCTTTGCTGGGGGACCGGGATTTGCCGCCTTTGCGACCCATCAGGCCCGCCATCCAGCTCGCAGAGCCCAAAACGCCGTCGAGCAATGCCGGAATATACAGGTCCGCGTCGAGTTTCGGGAAATGAACGCCGAGCCCGGCTGGCGTGATCTCGATCTCATCGAGATCTTCGGCCCTCGCACGCTCGAGTCCTTCGACTTGCCTGGGCGCAAAGCCGATCTCGATTCCCGTCGTGAGACGGATCACCACTCGGTTGCGCCCGGCGTCATAATGCGCGCTTTCGGCGCGGGGTCCCTTCAGTCGCGCCTCTCCGCGCGCCGTCGCCGCGTCGAATTGCTGCTTGGTCAGATCAGCCATGAATCCGTCTCCATGCCTCCAGCAGATCGTCTCTATGGTCGGCGACGAGCCGCAAGCTCCGTCTGGCGTCGTGTTCCGCGCATCCGATCGCCTCACGCAGCTCCAGCCGGACGACGTCGATGACGACCTCCCATCCCGGCCCTATGACGTGCACATGGGCGGGCGGGTGGTCATTGGGGTAGATGACGATCCTGAGACCGCCGAGGCGCAGGATCGTCGGCATAGGCGAAAAATAACCCAATCTTTTAGGTTTGTCACGGAGGCCGCGTCGGCAATCCGGGCCATCGCCTTCGCGCTCGAGCGCCCGCGGATCGCCGCCGAGACCGCTCGGAGCTTGCCGGCCGTCGCTTGTAAGGCGTCGGGCGCGATCCATGGACAGACCGGAAATCCGGCTTCATGCTCGCGATCGACAACCCCGAATCATCGGCGCGGAGACCACATCGATGCGCGACGAATATCCGCTGCCAGGGACCGACGCAGACGCTCTTTCCACGGCGAGCGACTCGCCGTCCGCCGTCGACACGCGCAGCGCCGATCGTCATCTCGCGGCGCTGGGCGACAAGGCGCGCGATTACGCCCGCAACGCCCGTTCGGAGAACACCCAGCGCGCTTACGACGCCGATTGGCGACAATTCTCCCGCTGGCTGCGCCGTCAGGGGTTCGATCCCCTGCCGCCCGACCCGCAGACCGTCGGCCTCTATCTCGCCGCCTGCATGGAGGGCGGACGCGGACAGGAGCCGGTTTCCGTCGCGACGCTGGAGCGCCGCCTTTCGGGAATTTGCTGGCGTTACCGCCAGCTCGGCGAGCCATTGGACACGGTCGATCGTCACATCTCGACCGTGCTGGCCGGCATACGCCGCGCTCACGGGCGGCCGCCCGTGCAGAAGGAGGCTGTTTTCGCCGACGATCTGCGCGCCATGCTCGCCGTGCTCGACAATGATCTGCGCGGCCTGCGCGATAAGGCCATGCTGGCGATCGGCTTCGCCGGCGGCCTGCGCCGCTCGGAGATCGTCGGACTGGACTGCGGCCCGGACCAGAGCGACGACGGACGCGGCTGGATCGAAATATTCGGTCGTGCCGAGACGGCGGCCGACGAATCCGCGACGAACGACGGCGGCCTGCTGCTGACCATCAACGGGAAGACCGGCTGGCGTGAGGTGGAGATCGGCCGCGGCTCCTCCCCGGCCACCTGCCCTATCGCCATGTTGGAGACCTGGATGCGGATCGGCGGCGTCGCCCACGGCCCGCTGTTCCGCGCGATCGCGCGCAAGAACGGCGGCGTCGGCGCCGAGCGCCTGACCGACAAGCATGTGGCGCGGCTCGTGCAGAAAACCGCGCTCGCCGCCGGCGTTCGCGGCGATCTTCCCGAGGGCGCCCGCAAGCTCGCCTTTTCCGGCCATTCGCTGCGCGCCGGTCTCGCCTCCTCGGCGCAGATCGAGGAAGCCCATGTCCAGCGCCACCTCGGCCACGCCAGCGCCGAAATGACCCGCCGCTATCAGCGCAAACGGGACCGCTTCCGCGTCAATCTCACCAAGGCCGCCGGCCTGTAACCGGCTGTGGGTGGCATTCATCCCGCGGCTTTTCGTGCGCGCATCGCTTTGGCCGCCTTCCCGCGCAACAGCGCCATCAGCGCCGGTCCGAGCGAAAACTCCCCTGCCCTGGCCTTTTCGGTCAGCGTGCGCAAATATCCGCCGGCGCTCTTGATTTCCTCGCCGCGTTGCAGAATTGCCGCGATGACGATCGACGCGTCATGCTCGCCCAAAACATCCAAGGCCAGCGCCCAGGCGTCCGGCGAAACGCCGAGCGCCGAGCGCGCCGTCGCCGCGGCGCTCGCCAAATCCCGCCACGAGGAAATTTCGCCCGCCCTGGCGTAATCGACGATGTCTGGACAGGCCTCCAGCACCATGCCGAGAGGATAGGCTCGCACCGGCGGTTTCGAATCCCCGTTTCGAGACTCCCGCATCGCCGGCTGCACAGCTGGTTCAGCGTCCCGCTCGACCGGAGCATTGGTCGCTTCGAGATCCGGCTCGGTCGGACCGGCCCTGCCTTTCGTAAGGCCAGGTTCAAGATCAGAGATATTTGTGGTTTGATTCTGTATGTGACGCTCAGTTTGAGACTCATTGCCGCTCATATTCTGGGCTTTTATGTGTATTGCCAACAGCTTGTGAATTTCTGCCGCCAATGCGGCAAGCTCGCCGGCCAATGCCTCGAGATCACGGCGCGAAAGCCGCCGCGCGTAACGGCCGGAGAGTTCCGCGTAGAGCAGATGAAAGCTCTCCCAGTCGCCAGAAACGCCCGCCTCCACTCCGGTCTCGATCATTTTGACGATGTCGCGGCGGGTGAGCGTGATCTTCTCGCGCAGCAGCGCGATCGCACGGTTCTCGGCCCGCACCTCCTCGGCGAGGTTCTCGATTTCGGCCGCCCGCGCCACGAGCGGCGCGAGGTCGAAGCCGAAAGCGTCCTCTATCGCGCCCCCCTGCCCTTTCCTGGCGAAGCGCTTGCCGTTCGGCGAATCGCGGCGGATGATCAAGCCGGCGTCGACGAGGCAGGCGAGATGCCTCCGCAGCGTCGCCGGCGCCATCCCATGAGCGCGGATCGAGAGCTCCTTATTGGAGGGAAACACGACAATGCCGGAGCTGGCGGAGCCTGCTTCGGTAGACGTCGACTCGCCCCCCGGCAAAGTGAGAGCCGTCTCCTGATGGAAGCTCAGAAGCGCGTGCAATACCGATAGCGCGCGCTCGGTGACGCCGAGCGGCTCCTTGGCCTCGGTGAGCGCCCGAAACAATCGCCATTTGTGGACGACCGTCTCGGATGCGCCCGGCTTTGCGGCGAAGCGTTCGGTCGCGGTCTGGCTCGCCACCATGGCGAGCGACAGTGGCCGCCGCCCGAAGGGCGTCGTTGGACGTGTCTGCATGATCCTTTGCCTCGTTCAGGCAAAAGAAACTCGCTCACCAAAACGGCGCCGACTCTTGACAGCGATTCGCGGAAGTGATTCTCTTAAGGTGCGAACTTTGGAGAGGCTTCCGGACGGAAACGTTTCGGGGGCCTTTTCTTTTGCGGTTTCACCTCGTGACTGTTCGGACTAACGAACTCGCTACTTTCGACTGCGAAGCGGGCTCCTATCGAACGGGTCATTCATTCGAGAAAATTTGCCCGTTCGACCGTCGTTTCAGACGGGTTCGTGGCCCTCGCGGTAGTCTCTATAAAGTCTCGGCAAGCGCTGCAGCAGGAACGCTCCGAAATCGGGGGCGGCTTTTTCGTCCACGACGAAAGTCACACGCCCAGTCCCTCGTTGGACGGTGGCGATTTGTCGACCCTCCTCATTGCTCCAGCTTTCTTTCTCCGCTCTATTTCGCGGCTTTTCGGTCAGAGCCGCCAAAAAGAACACGAAACGGGCGTCGCTGTCGGCCGAGACAAAGGCTTGATCGTCGGTGAGCCTGGAAATGATCGGATCGACATCTTGTGAGGCCAGTTTTTCGGCCAGCAGCGACCAGCGCGGGCGCCCGGTCTTGGGAGCCGGCCCGATCAATTGAACGACTTTGTGGGGGATCGTCCGCCCGATGGATATCAGGCGCGACAGCTGCGTTTTTTCGATGCTGAGCGCAGCCATTATCACGTCGCGCTCAAAACCTCGGTCTTCGATGCCCACGGCGAACATCGCTCGCTCTATGTAGCTGAGCTCGAGGCGGGCGGAGTTCTCTTGCCCTTGCGCGACGACGAGCTCCGGATCGGAAAGCTCGCGAACGACCGCGCGTAGGGGGCGTCCGATCTCGATCGCCGCGCGTAGACGCCGATGACCATACGCCACTTGGTAACGGCCCGGCGTCTCTGGGTGCGGGCGAACCAGAACCGGGACTTGCTGCCCATGGTCCCGAATCGAGGCGACCAACGCGGCATGTTCTTCGGAGGGCTCTCCGAGCCTGTCGGTGATGAAGGACGAGTCGATCAGACCGGGCTCTATTTCGACGATTGTGTCGCCCGCGGCGATCAGCGCCCGCGCCTCCTCGGCGGCATGCGCGAGCTTTCCCAGGGACCGGCCCATGGCGCCGACCGCCCCAGAGCGAACCAATTGCTTGGGCGCATCGGCGGCGCTGGTCGCTTCGACCAGATCAGCATCGACAGAGTTGCCATCTGGCAACCACCGCTCCTTCGCTGTCAAAAGAGCCCGAAGTGTATCCTTGCGGCTCATGGCGCGCGTCTCCATGCTTGCTGCATCAGCGCTTCGATTTCGGTATTGACCGCGTCCAAGGACTCCAGCGCCCGATCATAGGTGGCGCGCGTGAAATTCTCGCGCCCGACCTCGTAGAGCGTTTGCTTGGACAGGCCGGCATCGGAAATTGCCGTCGATTTCAACATCGCGTTTGTCAGAACCCGTTCGCGGAAAAGCGATCGCATGAACGCGACCATCTGGGTCTGCGGGCCGTCGGAAGGTTCGTACCGTGTGATGACGTAACGAATGAAATCATAGTCGATATCTGCCCCGGCCTCTTGAACCACCGACAACAGATCCGACGCCATCAGCAGGAACTGGCACATCGACATCACGTCGAGCATCTGCGGATGAACCGTGATGAGGATCGACGTGGCGGCGCATAGCGCCCCGAGCGTCAAGAAGCCCAACTGCGGCGGGCAATCGAGAATCATCACATCGTAGCGATGATCGACCTCTCCCAGCGCGGTCGCAATTCGACCAAAGAAAGCTTCCGTCTCTCCTTCGACGAGCGCCTTCGGCGTGTCGTGCTCGAATTCCATGAGCTCCAAATTCGCCGGCACGAGATCCAGACCAGAGAAGTAAGTCGATCGGACGATATGCTCGAGTGAGCGCCTCTCGTGATCGTAGCGAATGGCGCCATACAGCGTCTCATTCGGTCCAATGTCGAACTCTGGCTGATAGCCGTGCAGAGCCGTCAACGACGCCTGCGGATCGAGATCGACAGCCAGCACCCGATAACCCTCGAGCGCCAGAAATTGGGCGAGATGCGCGGCCGTCGTCGTCTTGCCCGAGCCGCCTTTGAAATTGACGACCGAAAGGACCTGGCATTGCTCATCCCCGGCCCGTTGCGGAAGATAGCGCTTACCTTTCCCGCCCTCTTCCAGAAGCTTACGCAATTCGTTGATCTGGTCGAGACTGTATGAGCGACGCCCGCCGACGCCGATCTCCGGCTGCGGGCCTTTCCCTCCCAACGACAGCTGACGCAAGTAGCCGTCCGCGACCCCGATCAGCTTTGCGGCCTCGCCGGACGAAAAGCGCCTCAAAGCCTTTTTTGATTCGGGAGGAAACAGCGTCTTGCGGAGTCGGTTGAGCTCCTGCGACAATGCGCTCCCGTCTCCCGCAATGACCGAGGTCATATTCGGCTTGGCGGCGTCCATGGTCGACCGTTTCTCCGCTTTGGAATAAAGCTACGCAGAAATCGCAAATCGCGCCTCTGATCCGTAACAATCAGAACCTGATTCTGTCTTTCATGCAACAACATTAGGGTTAACCGCGCTTAATCATTCTGTCCGCGCGCCGCGCGAGAAAGTTGCCAGTTGGCAACTGCCGCCCCGAGCGCCTCACCGCCGCATCGCCGAACGCGAGACGATATCGGCGCTTCCATCGCCAGATATGACCCGCTTGCGACGCGCTCCGAAGATCGTGGCGGCGATCTCCCGCCTGGCCGCACTCCAGGATCTCGACAGCTGGAGGAGGGGGCTGCTGCAACGCCGAGCCGCGACGCCGATCATGACGACTGCGACACCGGCGATCTGCGACGGGCGATCTACGAAATGTCGAATCCGACCTTCCGAACGACGCCGTAGGCCGTCAAGCAACTGCAATACGACTGACGCAAAGCAAAGCTAGGCTGATCCCCGATATTTTTACGAGGTCGGCCGATGTCTGTAGCGAATACGATTTTTGATCGCGGGCGACGTATGCCTTTCCTTCGATTCTTCCGGCCGCGAGAATCGGCGGACAGAAAAACGCAACTCAAGAATTCGACAGCTCTCGTCCCCCCGCCGCCGGGCCAACGGCCGAAGGTCGTGTTCGACACGCTCGAGCAACGCGTTCTGCTGAATGCGGACGTGCTCGCTGTGAGTCTCGCGGCGGCCGCCCCGCAGCAGCAGGCGCATGATGTCGTCGTCCAGCTGGTCGATCCTGCCGGGGCCGCGCAGAGCGGCGCGTCGACGCAATCCGCCTCGACAGCCGGGGCCCCCGCGGGTCCGCGGGTCGAGGTCGTCGACCGCAGCACGTCGACTGTTCTGGCCAGCGCCGATCTCGCGGGCCTCCAGCGGGTTTCGATCACCGGCGGCGCCGGCGCCGACACGCTCACCATCGATGCGACATCATTCGCCGGCCGTGAATTGCCGAATTTCGCCTTCGCCGGCGGCGACGGCGCCGATACGCTGATCTGGGGCTCGACCGACGCAGCGACCTGGACGCTTCACGAAGACGGCTCGGGCGCGATCAGCGGCCCCGCCAATGTGAGCTTCGCGGATGTCCAAAATCTCGTCGGCGGCGGCGCGGACACGCTGATCGGCGCC
Organism: Methylosinus sp.; assembly: GCF_036560965.1. Taxonomy (NCBI): domain Bacteria; kingdom Pseudomonadati; phylum Pseudomonadota; class Alphaproteobacteria; order Hyphomicrobiales; family Methylocystaceae; genus Methylosinus; species Methylosinus sp. Next base: position 37,851 of record NZ_DATBQF010000074.1, read on the forward strand.
GTGACGGACACCGACTGGCGCGTCGAGGGCGCGGGCGCCGGCTCTGTCGGCGCTTTCGTGTTCAGCGGCTTCGCCAATCTCACCGGCGCCGCGGACAATAGCGACACTTTCTCCTTCTCGACCAGCGGCCGTCTGGCCGGCGTGGTGGATGGCGGAGCAGGGGGGTTCGACACTCTGGTCCTCGACGTCGGCGTCGCGCAGAGCCTCGTGTCGACGGCGACCGGCCCGGACAGCGGCGCCATCGCCTATGACGGCGGGCTCGTGACCTATCGCGGCCTCGAGCCGGTGACGATCAACGGCGTCGTGGCCGATCTCTCTTTCGATCTCGGATCGCTTTCGGGCAATTCGAGCGGCGTGCAGGCGCGGCTGACGGATGCGGGAACCGCGACCGACGGCGTCATGACGCTCCAAAGCCTGAACGGTAAATTCGAGAGCCAGACCTTCAGCGCGCCGACGCATTCGCTCACCGTGACCGGCGGCTCGGGATCGGACAGCGTCGACATCGTCTCGCTCGACAGCACCTTCCATGCGGCGTTGACGGTGAACACGCTGCTCTCGGGCTATGATCCGTTCGACGAGGGCGGCCTGCTGCCCGGCGACAATCATCTGACTCATAAGAGCGTGGTCAGCGTCTCCGGCGATATTTCGCTGCATGGCGGCGCGCTCACGCTCGAGGCCGACGCCATCTATGTCGGCGCGGTCGCCGACCAGACCGGCGCCAGCGGCTCCTGGACCGCCGGCGAGACCTATACGCATGTGGCCGCGACCGGCGGCGCCGGAACGGGCGCCGAAGCGACCATCGTCGTCGATGCGGATGGCGTCGCGACGGCGCGGCTCAGCTCTGCGGGAACGGGCTATAGCGTCGGCGATGTCCTCACCTTCGCGCCCAGCGGCGGCGGCTCGGCGACGATGACGCTGCGCAATGTCGCCAGCTCTGCCATCGTCTCGACGGAGCTCGCGGGCGGCAACGCCGGCGAGATCTTGTTCGGCAAGCAGAAGACCAATGCGGATGGCACGACGAGCCTCGCCGGCGGCGCGCGCATCGCGCTCGGCGCCAATGCGCAATTGCTCGCGGGGGCCGATACGGCGAACGGCCACAAGGCCGGCAAGATTTCGCTCGCCACCTCCGACGTCGCCACGCGTCTGGTGAGCTGGCCGGCCGATTTCACGGCCAAGGACGCCGCCATCGACATTCGCGGCGCGGTCCTGCGCGGCGGCGCGATCAAGGTGAACGCCACCGCCAAGGACATCAATCTCAACAGCGACGCGCCCGCCGCCGCCGCCGGCTTCACCGGCACGTTGACCAATCTGCTGGGGCAGATCCCCGGCGTGCTGCTCAGCGCCGCGACGGGAATCGATCTCTCGGTGATCCTGCGCGGCGCCGACGCCAAGATCAATGTCGACGATGCGACGATCGAGGCCGAAGGAACGGTCGACATAAAGGCGGAAACCAAGGTCGACACGCAGGTGTTCGCGATCGCCTCGGCGCTCGGCAGCGGCGGCCTCGCCAAATATACGGGCCTCGAATTCGCCGGCGGCTACGGCCTCGCGCAGAGCGACGTCGAGGCGAATATCGGCGGCTCCACGGTCATCGACGCCGGCGGCAGCGTCACCATCTCGGCCAAGGGCTCGACCTCCGCCAAGACGGTGTCGCGCGCCTCCTCCAATCTCGACAGCACGGTCAATCCCACCGCCTCGTCCATCGCCATCGCGATCGCGCATACCGATCTCACCGCTCTGGCGACGGTCGGCCTCGACGCGTCGATCACCTCGCGCGGCGGCAATGTCAATGTCATCGCCAATGGCGCGACCAAGACGACGCCGGACGCCAGCACCATCAGCCCGATCGACGGCCGCGCCGGCGTCGGCGTGGCGCTCGCCTTCGAATTCGGCACGGTGAAAGCCTCGCTCGACGGAACCATCAAGGCCGCGGGCACGGTCGCCGGCGACAGCACGGACACCAAGACATTCGATCCGATCGGCGGCGTCGATCCCACCACCGACATCATCACCCTGCCCAATCACGGCTTCACCAACGGCCAGGCCGTCGTCTACACGCCCTATCTCGTCAACACATCCGTCGCCGGCTCCACCGTGCTCGCGGTGCAGGGGCAGCAGAGCGATTCGGTCGGCGGGCTCGACAAGGGCAAGACCTATTCCGTCATCGTCCTCGATCAGGATCATATCCAGCTCGCCAAGGAGCCGTCGATCGATCTCGATCCGTCGGGCGTCGATCCGACCGCGACACAGACGCTAAACGTAGTCAAATCAAAGCTGTTCGACATTGATGCGATCGATGCGAGCGCGGATGCGATCCATATCGCCGCCCATGGATTCGAGACCGGCGACCTGGTGACCTATGACGCCGGCGCCAATACCGCTATCGCCAACCTCGCCGACAAAGCCGTCTACACGGTCGACAGGGTCGATGACGCGAGCTTCCGCCTGAAGGACGCCTCCGGCGCCGTCATTCAGATCGCGCAGGGCTCGGCGCTCGGAACGCAGAGCTTCACGCGCACGTCGGACAATAAGAAGGCCGAGATCGATCTCGCCAGCGTGGACGCCAATGGCCGCATTCACGTCAAAAATCACGGCTTCGCGACCGGAACGCCGATCGATGTGACCTATGATTCGCTCTCCGAGAATGATGTGACGCTCGGCGGCGTGCAGGCGGCGCATCCGTATAAATTGGTCGCCACCGACGCCGACACATTCGAATTGCGCGACGCGCAGACCAATGCGCAAATCGTGCTGACCGATCCCGGCTCGGCCGCCACTCACGCGCTCGCCTATATCGGCTCCGTCGCGAGCTTCGCTCCCGCCACGGCGATCGACGGCGCGCGCGACACGATCACCATCGCCAATCACGGCTTGAAGGATGGCGACGCCGTCATCTATGCCGTCGATCCGACAAAATCGACGACGCTGTCGCGCGCCTTCGAGCTCGATGCGATCGACGCGACGGCGAAGACGATTCACATCACGGGACACGGCTTCGCGACCGGCGATCAAGTCACTTACGACGCCGGCGGAAACACGCCGATCGCGAATCTCACGAGCGGCGCCGTCTATACGGTGCAGAAGATCAGCGACGATCTGTTCCAGCTCAAAAATTCAAACGGCGTCGTCGTCTCGGTGGCGCAGGGAAGCGCGCTCGGGACGCACAGCTTCTCCAACGCTGCGACGCAGACGACGGCCAGCGTGACGCTGGCGCGCATCGACACGGCGACCAATCGCATCTACCTCCAGAACCATGGCTTCACCGCGACGGCGGCCGCTCCGCTGCTCGTCGATTACGCCTCGCTCGAAGCGCTCGGCGCCCATGCCGTCGGCGGATTGCAGAGCGATCATCAGTATAAGCTCGTCACCGTCGACGCCAATTCCTTCGAGCTGCGCGACGCCACCACCGGGGCGCTGGTCGCGCTGACCGATCCCGGCGCGGCCTCCGTGCATGTCATCGCCGAGGACCGCGTCTATCAGGCCTCGCGCGGCAATGTGCATGATCTCACCGCCGGCGACCGCGAGATCCGCGGCCTCACTGCGGGCGAGCAATATTATGTCGTCAAGGTCGACGACAATCACATTCGTCTGGTCGAAGATCCGAGCGAGGTCTCCGCGGTCAAGGCGATCAATCTCACCAGCGACGGCAAGGGCGCCAATCACACACTGGCGGCGAGCACGAACACGGATGGCATAGGCGTTCAGGCGATCCTCGATTCGCAGACGCGCAGCAAGGCCAAGCCGGAAGTCGGCAGCAAATTCAATCCGACGAAATACAAGGATATATTCACCAAGCCGGACATTGCGCTCGCGACCATATTCGGCCAGGCGTCGGCGACGAGCGGCAAGCAGACGGTCACTGATCCGACCACCGGCAAGGACGTCACCAAGGACATCACCAATGACGGGCTGAGCGCCGGCGGCGCCATCGCCGTCAATGTGGTGATCAATGATGTCGCGGCGACGATCGGCAAGAATGCGACCGCCGCCAAGCCGACGACGCTGCAGACCGACCACAATGTCGATGTGCTGGCGACGAGCACGCAGCGGACGCAGCTGATCGCGCAGTCCGACGTCTCGAAATCAAAGACCAAATCCGCGACCGCCAAGGCCGTCGATCTCTCCTTCGCCGTCGGCGTCTATCTCAATGACGCCAATGCGACGATCGCCGGAAACACGATCGTCGACGCCGGCGAGACGGTGACGGTCGCGTCCTCGCTCTCCTATCCTTTCCTCATCAATCCGCTGGATCTCGTTCTCGGCGTCCCGCAGGACATCGTCACCCGCGGCGTCAGCGGCTTGACCGATCTGCTGGACGGCACTTTCGGCGTCAGCTCGAAATTCATGAACACTTGGGTGATGGCGCGCGCCAAGGCCCAGGACACGCAGGCGACCTCCATCTCCGGCTCCATCGCGGTCAACGCCTATATCGATCACAGCACGGCGGTGATTCAGTCGGGCGCCCGCATCAATCAGGCGCCGCCTTCCGCGACATTCAACCCATCCGCGACGCAATCGGTCACTGTCACGGCCGATGTGATGATGCAATTCGCCGAAATGGCGGGCATCGGCAAATGGTCGCTGAGCGAGAGCCCGTTCGGCAAGGCGAAATACGAGAAAAAGAAAGCCGGCGAGCTGCTGCGCGGCGGCGATGTCGTCGATGTCTTCGGCCGCTCCGGCTCCAAGGCGATCGGCGGCTCCATCCTCGTCGACGACATAGAGAACACCGTCTATGCGCGCATCGAAGGCGACGCCAAGGTCGGCATTGGCGCGAGCGGCGCGCTGACCATTCATGCGACAGAGGATATTTTCCGCCTCGCCATCGCGCAATCGGGCGGCAAGACCGATGACGGCGGCCAATTCGCTTTCGCCGGCAGCGGTCTCGCGCTGCGCCAGCGCAGCGACGTCGAGGCGGGGCTCGTCGCGACGACGAGCTGCGGACCGACTGTCACCGGCGGCGGCGCTGTCGACATCTCGGCGACGACCGGCGGAACCGAGGTCGAGATATCCGGCACGATCATCGTCGCCGGCAAGGGCTCGAACGGGCTCGGCATGTCGGCGCTCGTCAATGACGTCGAGCGCAAGGTCTATAGTTTCATCGGCGCCGATCCGAGCAATGGCGGCGATCCGAATGCGACGCCGGCCGGCGCCGTGTCGATGAATGTCGGCGACACGGCTCTGTCGGCGACGACGACGGGCGTCGTCGTCGGCGTCGTCGGAACGGCGACGGTGCTGACCGGCCCGCAGGGCGCGCCGCAGAACCTCGGCGCCTCGGCGAATGATCCGCTCGACGGCATTTCGCTTCCCGCGCTGTTCGAGGAAGCGCCCAAGCCCAAGAGCGGCTATGGCGTCGCCGGCAGCGCCGGAATCAATTTCATTCGCGACACCGATCTCGCCTACATCAATGCGCGCGGCGCCATGTCGGTCGGAACTTTGTCGCTCACCGCCGATGATACGCAGACGATCGTCGCCATCGTCGGCGGCGTCGCGGTTTCGGTCAACGCCGGCACTGGCCTCGGCGGCGGAACGACGATCGGCGGCGCCTTCGCGCTCAATCAGCTCACGGCGGATACGGAAGCCTTCATCGCCGATCGGCTCGCCATCTCCGGCTCGCCGGACGCCAATGGGCTCATCATCGCGAGCCATGCGGCGCCGCTCTCGACGCGCGATGAAATCTCGCTGAAGGCGACGCGCGGCGGCACGCTGGCGAGCTTCTCGGCGGCCGTCTCGGCCAATACCAATGAGCTGGGCGACGCTTTCGCGGGCTCGGTCTCGGTCAATCGCATCGTCGACACCACAAAGGCGACGATCGACGGCGCAAAGCTCAGCGCCAATGGCGATGCGGCGCTCACCGCGCGCGACGAGGCGCAGCTCGTCGCCATCGGCGGCGGCGCCAGCTATACGGCGGGCGCCAAGGGCGTCGGCGCTTCGCTCGGCTTCAATCAGCTCAGCGCCAGCACGGTGGCCGGCGTGCTCGGCGAGAAGCGTCGCAGCGCGCTGACGCTCGGCGACGAGCTTTCGATTCTCGCTGTCGACGATCAGAAATTATGGGCTTTCGCCGTGTCGCTGGGCATTGCGACCGGCGGCGGCGTCGACAGCAAGGCCGTGGCGTTCACGCTCGGCATAAATGTCATCTCGACCGATCAGAAGATCTTCACCCGCGACAATTCCTCGCAGATTCTCGCGACGATCCGGAACGCCGATGTGATCGCCTCGGGCGTCTCGCTCGAAGCCAAGGACAATTCGGTCATTTATGCGGTCGCCGGCGCGCTCGGCGTCGGATCGCAGGGCCAGGCCTATGGCGTCGGCCTCGGCTGGAATCAGATCGCATTGCAAGTGCGCGCCACCGTCGATGATTCCTCCATCACCGCGGGCGCGGGCGGAATAAGCCTCACTGCGCATTCGACGCAGGACGGGCCGATCTCCGTCGCCGGCAAGATCGCCGCCGTCGCCGTGGGCGGCTCGAAAGGCAATGGCGCGACGGTCGGCGCGAGCCTTTCGGTCAATGGCGTCTACAATACGATCGAGGCGATCGTCTCCAATGGCTCGACGCTGCGCACGACGTCGGGCTCGGGCGGCTCGGTCAATCTGCGCGCGAGCGACGAATCGACGATCAACGCTCTGACCGGCGGCATCGCCATTTCCAGCTCGGGAAGCGCCGTCGGCGCAGCGATCGGCGCCAATTACATCGCCAATCAGGTGACGGCGAAGGTGGACAGCTCCACGATCGACTCGAATGGCGACGCCATCATCGAGGCCGAGGAGACGGCGGCCATCCATTCGCTCACCCTCGGCGGCGCCGGCGGCGACAATGTCTCCTTCGCCGGCTCGCTGTCGATCAATGTCATCGACGACACGGTGACGGCGGCCGTCATCGGCGCGACGTCCAATCTTTCGGCGCGCAACAATCTGCGCGTTATCGCCAATGACACCGCCAATATCGTCGCCATCGCCGGCGGACTCGCCGTCGGCGGCGACGCGGGCGTCGGCCTCGCGGCGACCAATGTCACCATTCTCGACACGACCAAAGCCTATGTCGACGGCGCGGCGACGCTGTCGGCCGGCGGCGCCGGAAACGCCTTCACCGATGCGCTCGGCCAGTCGCGGCGCGGCCTCTCGATCGAAGCGACCGCCGGAGAATCGGTCGTCATCGTCGGCGTCGGCGGCGCCTTCGCCGGAGACGGCGCCGGCGCGGGAGCGCTCACCCTCACCTATATCGATGTGAGCGCGCTGGCGTACGAGGATGCGCCGAGCGCGACGCCGGCGGCGGGCGCGGGACTGCATTCGGATCACGATGTCGATATCGTCTCGCACGGACATTTGTCGCTGGTCGGCGTCGCCGGCGCGATCGCCGGCAGCGAGGTCGGCATAGGCGCTGGCGCGGACGCCGGCTATGTGAAGCGCCGCCTCGAGGCCTATGTCAGCGCCGGCGCGACCGCCAAGGGCGGCGACAATGTGATCGTCGACGCGCAAGGCGATGTGACGATCACCTCGGTTTCGGCGGCCATCGCCGGCGCCGGCGAGGGAGCGGGCGGCCTGACCATCGGCGTCTCCGTGCTCGATCTCACCGCCAAGGCGCATATAGACGCCGGCGCCGTCCTGCGCTCGGACGGCAATGTTCTGGTTTCGGCCGAGGACGACACCACGCTCGACCAGGTCTCCGGCAATGTCGCCGCGGCGGGAACGGGCGCCGGTGGCGTCGCCGCGGGCATCGGCGCTGTGAAGAAGACGACCGAGGCCTATATCGCCGCGGGCGCCTCGGTGACGGCGCTGGCCAAATCCGGCAAGAGCGGCATTGTCGCCAATACCGGCGAATTCGGCGCGCCGCCGGCGACGGCCAATGCGCAGCAGCAGGGCGTCTCCAAGGATTTCGCCACTTCCGCCGTCGATTACGGCGCGGATACGATGACTGTCGCAGGGCATGGCTTCAGCACCGGCCAGGAGGTGATCTACACCGGCCAGTCGCTGGCGCTCGGCGGGCTGCGGACCGGCGGGCATTATTTCGTCATTCGCATCGACGCCGATCATTTCGCGCTGGCGGCCGATAAGAACGCCGCGCTGAACGGCCAGAAGATCGATCTCCTCGACACGGGCGTCGCATCGACGGCCCGCCATGTCGTGCAGACGCTGAACAGCACCGGCGTGCCGGCGATCAGCAATAAGGATTTCAACGATCCGTCGCTGGCGAACAATCGCGATCGCAAGCCGCTCGTCGCGACGCAATCGGGCGTGATCATCGTCGCGGTCAGCGTCAATGATCTGACCAGCGCCGGCGTCGGCGTCGCCATCGCCGGCGAGGGATCGGGCGCGCTCGCGGGCTCGGTGACGGTGCATCAGATCGACACGCTCGCCCATATCGACCAGGGCGCGCGCATCAATGCGGATGAGGATGCGGGCGCTGGCGCCGGGCAGAATGTGCTCGTCGCCGCGGGCCGCGCCTATAATGGTCTCGCGATCGGCGGCGGCCTCGCCGGCTCGGGCAGCTTCTCGGTGACGCCAGCCTTCGCCGCGCCGGTGCTGAAAGGCGCGACGGAAGCCTTCATCCAGGGCGCGACGAGCGGCAATAGCTACGACACGATCGTCAATGCCGCGGGCGACGTCGCCGTCGTCTCGCATGCGGTGACGGATATTCTGAGCATCGCCGCGGGCATCGCCGCTTCGGGAGAGGTCGGCCTCGCCGGCTCCGCGGCGGTGATCGTCATCGACACATCGACGATCGCCTCCATCTCCGGCCGCGTGCGCGTGTCGGCGACGGGCGATGTCCTGGTCTCCGCCAAGGACGACACGACGACTTATGCGATCGGCGGCGCCGTCGGCGTCGGCATAGGCTCCGGCGGCGGAGCGGGCGCCGTCGACGTCACCTCGATCAAGAAGACGACGCTGGCGACCATCGGCGACTATGCGATCGTCGACGCCTACGCCAATAGCGCCGCATTCATCTCCGACGCGCCGGACGGGACCTATTCGAGCAATGGCGGCTTCGCGCAGAAGACCGCGCGCGGCGTCGCCGTCCTCGCGGCGACGTCGGAAAAAATCGTGTCGGTCGGCGCGAGCCTCGGCGCCGGCGCCTATGCCGGCATAGCGGGCGCGGTGACGGTGGAGCTCGTCGACTCCGACACTCTGGCGACGATCGGCGATGGCGCGCAGATCAATCAGAACACCGCGGCGACAGCCGCCAATTCGCAGAGCGTCATCGTCGCCGCCACCAACAAGCTCGATCTGCTCACTTTCGCCGGCGGCCTCGGCGCCAGCCTCGGCGCGGGCGTCGGCGCCTCTGTGGATGTCGGCGTGCTGCGCAATGACACGCAAGCGCTGATCGGCGCGGCGAGCGTGCGCGCCAAGGGCGACACGGATGTGTTCGCGCTCTCGCGCTGGACCGTGAACGCCAACGCCATCAGCGCCGGCGCCGGGCTCGTCGGCCTCGGCGGCGGCATCATCGTCTATTCGATCGGCGGCAATTTCACCGACAGCTATTCGACCTCGGACGGCTCCTCCTCGGCCTTGAGCAGCGACAAATCCACCGTGCTGACTTTCGTCGAGAGCACGGTCGGCACATTGTCCAGCCGCATGCAGACGAGCGACGCGTCATCGCCCGCCTTCGATCCGGCGCAGAAGGTGAACGGCGCCGCCGACACGATCGATCTTAGCGCCGATCGGGGGCTGAAGACCGGCGACGCCGTCGTCTATGACGCGGGCGGCGGCAATGCGATCAAAGGGCTGAAGGACGGCGAGGTCTATTTCGTCATCGTCGACAGCGCGCATCCGCAGCTGGTGAAGCTCGCCGCCTCTTACGAGGACGCGCAGGCGGGCCATGCGATCGACATAGATGCCGCCGGCGCCAGCGGCGCGCAGCATCGTCTCGCGGCGGGCAATGCGCAGATCGCCAATATGGCGCGGAGCGCTTCGTCGGCGAACACGCCCGCGGGCAGGGTGAATTCGGCGACCAAGGCGACGAGCGGCGTCACCAGCGGCACGACCGCCGGCATATTGCAATATGCGGACATCACCACCGGCAATCTCGACGTCATCTCGCGTGAAGCGCTCGATCTCACGGCGCGCGCCGGCGGCGTGGCGGGCGGCGCGGCGGCGCTCGGCGTCAGCCTCGCCATTGTGAGCATAGACGCGGATTCGACGGCCTTCATCGCGCCGCAGACGACGATCACCGGGTTGAACCCAGCCGCCGGCGTGCTCACGGTTTCCGCCAATCTCGACTCCAATGCGCATGTGCTGGGCTTCGCTGGCGCGGTCAGCGGCTTCGTGTCGCTCGGCGGCGCGGTGTCGCTCATCGACGACACGAGCTCCGCGCGCGCCATGCTCGGCGCGACGCCCGGCGCCTCGCATGACGATTCCTCGACCATCGAGGCCTCCGCGCTCACAGATGCGACGATCGTCACGGGCTTCCACGAAGTCAGCGTCAAATCCGTCGCCAATGTGAATCATTATCTCGCCGACGGCGCCTGGTCGGTGTCCGGCGTCGCCGGTCTCGGCGCGGCGGTGAGCAAGCTCACCATCGCGGGGACATCACAGGCGATCGTCGGCAAGTTCACGCAGATCGGCTCCACTGCGGCGCGGATCGCCGGCGATGTGAAGATCGACGCGCAGCGCACGGTCACGGTCAATCCCTTCGACGCCAATCAACCCATGGGCATCGCCATTGGCGGCGGCATTGTCGGCGCTGCCGCGGGCGTCACTCTCGTCACTGTCAATGGCGCGGTCGCCGCGCGCATCGGCGATGATGCGGCGGTCTATGCCGGCGGCGAGGTCGATGTTCACGGAACCAGCACGACGACCGCGAACAATCTCGAGATCGACGGCGGCGCCATAGGCGGCATTGCGGTCGGCGCGGTGATCGCGCAGGCGAAATTCGCGCCTGTCATGGCGGTCGGCGTCGGCAAGCGCGCCGTCATCCGCAGCCGCACGACGGATGTCAAAGCAATGCAGACGACGTCCGTGAAGCTGCTCGGCCATGCCGCCGGCGGCGGACTGGCGAGCGGGCAAGGGCTCGACATAGAGCTCGAGATCGATCCGACGACGACGACGACCATCGACGACGGCGCCGATATCGCCGCCACGCAATCGGCCTCGGTGCAGTCGGTGACGACGACGACCTCCTTCGCGACCGGCGACGCCGGCAATTATGGCGGCGTCACCGTCATCGAGGGCGGAAGCACGAGCACGCTGAAGAACGCCAACAGCCTGCACGTCGGAACCGGCGCGCATATAGCGGCGGGAACGGGCCTTACGGTGCTCGCCGACACCACCAATAATGCGAAGGCCGATGGCGATGGCGGCGCGGGCGCGGTGGTCTCCGTCATCGGCGCGACCTCGACGGTCAACGCTTCCGATGCGACGACGACGACGATCGGCGGCGGCGCGCAGCTCTCCGCGGGCGGCGATCTCTCGGTCGAATCGCGCACCTCCAGCACGGCCAAATCCGCGCCGCACGCCTCGGCCGGCGGTCTCGGCGCCGACACGCGCGTCACCGGAAATCTCACCTATGGCGGCGCGACCAGGACAGATGTCGGCGCCTCGACGCTGACCGCAGGCGGCAAGCTCGACATTCTCGCGCGCGTCACGACGCTCGATCTGAAGATCGACGCCGTCGCCGAATCGAGCGCGCTCGGCGCCAATTCCGAAGCGCATGCGACGCTGAGCCGTCCGGAGTCCGCTCCGGGCTCCTCCAGCCCCACATCCGATGCGCTGGTCGATCTGCATAGCGGCGCTTCGCTGAATGGGGGCGGTTCCGTCAATGTGAAGGCGCGCCAGGAATCCGTCACCAGCCTCGCCGGCGCCGACGCCACCACCAATGGTCTCGGCGCCTCGACCAACAGCTATGCGAAGAACGATTTCGATGTGACGACGCGCGTCGTGGCGGAGAGCGGCAGCGCCGTCCATACGCGCGCTCTGACGGTCGAAGCCTATGGCTCGCCCAATGTGTCGGGCTTCGTCGACGCGAGCTCGCATGGCGCGCTCATCGACACCGGCGCGGAGCATCCGACGAAGACCGTCGTCTATCAGCGCACCATCGATTTCAACGCCGATGTGTTCCTGTCCGGGCCGCCGGCGCCCGAGCTCGTCATCGACGCCGCCGGAAATATCGTCAAGCAGCAGGGCATAGGGACGGTCGCATTCCAGAACGGCGTCTTCATCGTGCCGGATATCGTCAACACTTCGACCGCCGCCGGCACGGCGACCTTCTCCATTCCGAGCTGGGGGCAGGACCCGACGCCCGCCGGCTATGCCACGACGCCGGGTGAGGATTCGATCAAGGGCTCGCCCAAGATCACCTTCCTCACCGCTTTCGATCACGTCCTCATTCAGAACGCCTCGAATTACGACGTGCAGATCGGCCTCATCAATCCGTTGGCGGCGACGCCGAACTTCGCGCAGAACGTCGTCGTCGACGTCACCTATAAGAAGGACTTCCTGCCGGTCACGACGGCCGACCCGGGTCACACCGCCGTCGCCATCGCGAACACATCGACCGCGGCGCGCACGAAGGTGACGCTGAACGACGCCATTCTCGATGCGCTCGGCCCGGTGTCGATTTCGACGGCGAATGGCGACATCATCGCCAATGCGAATGGACGCATAGAGGCGACCACTCTGTCGCTCACGGCGCCGAAGGGCGTGATCGGCTCCGCCGCCTCGCCGATCCGCACGGCCTCGACGCGTCTCGACGCGCTCGCGCGGGATGGAATCTTCATCAGCGAGACGGGCGATCTCGAGCTCGGCTCGGCGCGCTCGACGGGCGGGACCGTGAGCCTTTCTGCGACCGGCTCGATCCTCGACGCCGACGCCAGTGTCGCGGTCAATGTGAGCGCGCCCAATCTCGTCCTCAACGCCGGCGGCGGATCGATCGGCGCGAAGGCCGATGCGCTGCGCATCGACGCGGCGCGCGCGGCCGGCTCCTTCACCGCCTCGGCCAAGGGCGATGTGGTCGCGACGGATGTCGCGGGCGGCGTCGGAATCGGGACCGTCGCCTCGACGACAGGCGATATCGTCATCGCGACGCGCGACAGCAATGCGGTCGGCGAGGACATCATCTTCGGCGCGACCTCCTTCATGAGCGCGACATTGGGCGCAGCGTCGCTCGCCGCCGGCGACAATATCGTCATGGCCGTCGGCGCGACGTTGACCGCCGCCAAGACCGCGACATTGACCGGCGACGTCGGCGACGCCGATTCCGGCGTCGGCGCGCTGATCGATCTCGAGGGCGCGATAACAGCAGCGGCCGTGTCGGTCGTCGGCGGCGCGGATCGCGACACCATCGTCATTCGCGGCGTGTCGGCCAATGCGCCCACGACGGTGACGACCGGCGGCGCGGAGGATGTCATCCTCGTCGGCAGCCGCGCGAGCGCGACGACCAATGCGAACGGCGAGCTGATTGCAACGAGCAATGCGGGCGGCAATCTCACGACGATCGTCGGAACACTGACCGTGACGGGCGCGAATGACAAGCTGGCGTCGCTGGGTCTCGATAATTCCGGTTTCGCGCAGGGCGTGACCGGAACCGTCTCCGATAGCGAGGTCGCCGGCTTCGGAGTGACCGGCAAGGTCGTCTACAGCGATCTTCGCTCGCTCGCGCTGCATCTCGGCGACGGCGCCGACACGGCGACGGTGCGCTCCACGGCGGCGGCGACCATCACCTCGCTATTCCTCGGCGACGGCGCCGATTCCGTCATCGTCTCGGGCGCCGATGCGACGGTGAACAGCCTCGCAGGTACGCTCATTCTCGACGGCGGCGCCGGCGCCAACACGCTGCTCGTCGACGATAGCGGCGACACAGTTGCCAACGCGGGCGTCATCGGCGGCGCCAATGGCAATCAGATCTTCGGCTTCGGCATGGGCGGAACCGATCAGTCGGTGGTCGATCCGAACATTGGCGTCACCTATGGCAATTTCGCCACTGTGACGGTGAAGTCCGGCTCCGGCGCCGACGCCATCGCGATCGCGGCCAGCTCGACAGATACGATCGTCGATGCGGGCGCCGGCGCGGACGCCATCACGCTGGGGCCGAACCTCGCCAATATTCGCGGCCATGTTCTCGCGCGCGGCGGCGGCGATGCGGGCGACGCTTTCTCGGTGAGCCCGACGGTCGACTCCAATCTGACGCTCGACGCCGTATCGGCGACGCGCGGCCGCATCACCGCGGTCGGAATGGCGCAGCCGGTCGATATAGAAGGCGTCGATGCGACCACCATCGCGCTCAGCGGCGCGACGACGAACACTGTCGCCATAAACGGCTCGGCGACGCCGATCATCGTCGACTCCAATGGCGCAGTGGACCGAATTTTCATTCACGGCGCCGGCAAGGCGACGACGATCAATCTCGGCGCGGGCGATGACGAGGCGATCGTCTATGGAACCAGCGCGCCGCTGCTCATCACCGGCGCCGGCGCCGCCGACAGACTCACTGTCGATCTCTCCGGCACGCCAGCCGCGACGACGACAGGCGTGATCCATGACGGCGCCGCCGTCGGCGAGGGAATCGTCTCCGGCCTCACCGCCGGCGACGTTGCGTTCCGCTCGCTGGCCGAGGTCGATGTGAAGCTCGGCGACGGCAATGACACATTCACGCTCGATGTCCATGCGGCGACTCTTCCGGCGACCATCGTCGGCGTGTTCGGCGGCGGCGGCGATGATCTGATCGAGGCGCGCAGCGTCAGCACGGCGCGCACCATCGTCGATGGCCAATCGGGCAAGGATACGCTGCAGGTGGAGGTTTCGGCGCAGCCGATCGCCAATCAATTCACCTCCATCGACAAGACGGTGGAGCAGCTCATCGTCGACAATTCGGCCAATGCGACGAAGCCGATCGCCTGGACGTTGCTCGACACGGATCTTCAGGCCGCGACGCTTCCCTCCGGCTCGCCGGTCTCGGTGATCTCGACCGCCGGCGCCGATCTGACGCGCATTCTCGGCGGCAAGACGGGAACGGACACGCTCGATGTCGTGTCGACGACCACCGCTAATGTGAATGTGACGATCGACAATAATCGCATCACGCTGCAATCGGGTCTCGTCGTGGTGACGCAGCCCGATCCCGCGAATGATTTCGACGCCTATCGCAATTACGACAAGGTGCTGAATTTCGACGGGCTGAACCCGGGCGACACCGCCTATGCGTCGAACGGCTTCCGGCTGTCGACCTCCAATGCGCTCGGCTTCATACGTTCGGACGCGATCAGCCCGGCGGCGCAGGCGCGCGCAAATAGCGATGTGCTGACGCTGCAGGCGGCGAAGGCCGACGGAACGCCGAATGGCGACGGCTTCACGCTCTATTCGCTCGAGCTCGCCAATACGGCGGCGAGTGGAACGGCGGTCGTCGTATTGAGCGGCCATACGATCGGCGGACAGATAGTGACGGCGGAGCTCGGCCTCGCCGCCGGCGCCGGCTTCCAGCGTTTCGACACTTCGCTCGCGAGCTTCTATGGGCTCGACAGAGTGACGCTGACCGCGAAGGACGCCTCGACGCCCTTCGGCTCGATCCTCGTCGACAATATCGTCGCAGTGGACGATCTGCCCAACGCCGCCGCCACCGTCGCGCCGGCGACCGTGCCGACCTATACGATCTCGAATGATTTCTCGATCGACACGACGGTTTATTACGGGGGCCAGTGGGTCTGGATCAATTCCGGCAAGATCACCGTCAATTTAAACAATGGCGGAACGGCGATCGACGACACGCTCGATTTCACCAATGGCGGCTGGTGGTATCTGGGCTACAGCCAGTCGGGCTTCTCCATCACTGCCGACGCGAGCGCCACAGGCGCGAACAATGGCATGGTGTCGCTGAATTTCGCCGGCGATCTCGACCTGCCTGCCGGGCTGAAAATATCCGCGGCGGGCGCCAATGCTCTGTCGTTCGATGTCGCGAATAATGTGCAGCTCGCCGATAATGTGACCTTCGATCTCTCGGCGCATAATCAGACCGCGGGCGCCGGCGGCGGCGCGGCGGGCGGCGCCGGCGGCGCCGGCTCTGGCGCGGTCGGCGGCTATGGCGGCGGCGGCGGCTCCAATGGCAGCCTTCCGTCCGATTTCACCTTCCAGGGCACGACGTCCGCCGGACAGGGAATCGGCGGCCCATTCGGCACCGGCGACGCCCATGGCGGCACCGGCGGCTACGGCGCCCCGAGCTATTACGGCGGCGGCGGCGGCGGTGGCGGCGGCGGCGGCGCCTATCAGGATTTCGGCCGCGGCGGCGGCATCGGCGGCGACGGCGGCTGGGGTTATTACGGCAATAACGGCGGCGGTGGCGGGTCCGGCGGCGTCGGCGTCGGCAATCTCTCCGACGGCGCGGCCGGGACCGGCGGCGGCCTGGGCTATGGCGGCTACGGCGGCTATGGCGGCGCCGGGGCCTATGGCGCCTATGACATCGTCAATGGCGACCGACTGCGTGACGGCGACGGCTATGACGGCGGCGGTGGCGGAACCGGCGGAACGGGAGGTTCCGGCAATGACGGATACGCCGGCGCGAACACGGCGACCGGCCCTGCCATCTCCGGTGGCATGGGCGGCGGCGGCGGCGGCGGCGGCGGCGGTGGCGGCTCGGGCGGCGGCGGCGGTGGCGGCGGCGGCGGCAATGGCCGGCATTACACCAGCGGTTTCCTGGGCCTCGACGACAATTACGTCGGCGGCGGCGGCGGCACGGGCGGCAGCGCCGGCGGCGCCGGAGGATCGGGCGCGGCCGGCGGGCTCGGCGGCGCGGGCGGCGGCGGCTTCCAGCTCGTCGCGCAGGGGCAGATCCGCGTCGGCTCCGGCGACGCTTTCACTGCGGTCGGCGGCGCGGGCGTGACCGGCGGCTCGGGCGCGAATCCCGATCCGAATTACGGTTCGATCGCCGGCCAGGTCGGCGGCGACGGACGCAGCGACAATCATAACGGCGGCAGCGGCGGCTCCGGCGGGCCCGGCGGTCCGGGCGGCGACGGCGGAGACGGCGCGGGCGGGGCCGGCGGCACGATCAAGCTCTATGCGACCGATCTCGCCGGCAGCGGCGCCAAGGCGACGACGAGCGGTGGCCTCGGCGGCGGAAATGCTCCCAAAGGCGGCGAGGGACGCTTCATCCTCGCCAGCAATACGTCTCTGAGCTTTTCCGGCAATGTGGTCACCGGCGTCGGCGATCAGCAGGGACTCTCCCCGACCGATCCGAAGACGGAATTCTTCACCGGGCCGCGCGCCGCCAATTCCTATATCGCCGGCGCGCCGCAAACGCCGACCATCGTCGGCCTCGCGGGCGGCGCGGACATATATGGCGTCGTCTCCGGGCTCGATGCGGCCTCGATCGACTTCAACACCACGACGCCGCAGCTCGATCACGCGCCTTCCGACGCGCTGCTCGCGGTCATGCTGCTCGACAAGGGCGTCGGCGCGCTGAGCCAGGATTATACGGGCTATGATCTGCTGATCGTCGCCAATGTCTCGACGATCAATGTCGCCAATCCGACGCTCAGCATCGACGGCGCCACGGCGCAAGCGCTGAAGACCAATGGCGTCGGCGCCGATCAGGCGCTGACGAGCCTCGCTCCGGGCCAGGTGTGGGCGACGCTGGTTCCAGAGGGCAGCGCGCATAATCACACATTCACGGCGTCGATCGGCGTGAACGCCTCCGGCGCGACGACGCTCACCGGCAATACGCTGTCGCTCGGCGGCAATGTCCAATATCTCTCCATCGCGCGCCCATCGGCGCCGACCGTCGCGCAGCTCACCGGCTTCGACGCCATAGCGGCCGACCCGGGCGCCGATCACATCTTCGGCGTCTCCACCGCGACTAGCGCGCTCGTCGTCGTGAACGCCGACGATGGATCGCAGCGCCAATTGTTCAAGGAGGCGCAGAACGGCGTCTCCGGCCTTTCGAGCGTCTCCAATGTGCTCGTGACCGGGACCGATGGTTTCGTCATCACCGAGAGCGCGTCGACCGGCAGGCTCGCGACCTTCAAGCTCGCCTCGGCGACCGGCGATCTTTCCTTCGCGCAATCGCAATCGGACGGCGGCGTCTATTACGACTCGATGCGCTATGACGCATCGACAAAGGTGCTGACGACGACGGGCTCGGCCGGCCTGCGCAGCTATTCGCTGAACACGACGACCGGCGCGCTCTCTTTGATCGCCACTCAGTCCGGCGCGAGCAGCGCCGCGACGGAAGCGATCGCGCAGAATGGCTTCACCTATTCGGTGAACGCCTCGACCGGCAGCCTCACCGCTTCCAACGCGACGACCGGCGCCTCTCAGACTCTCTCGGGCGCCGCCAATGGACTCGTCGGCGCCTCCGATGTGGCTGTGAGCCCGGACGGCGGCTTCGTCTATGTGACGAGCCAGAGCGGCAATACGCTCTCCGTCTTCCAGGTCACGAGCTCCACGACGCAGCCGCTCGTCTTCGTCGAGACTCTGCGCAATGGCGCCGATGGCGTGCGCGGGCTCGACGCGCCGACAGATGTCGCCGTCACCGCCGATGGCCAATATGTGCTGGTGACGGCGCGCGGGGCCAATGACATCGCCGTGTTCCAGCGCGACCAGCAGACGGGCGGGCTCGGCTTCGTCCAAGTGGTCCGCGACGCCGTGGGCGGCGTGCGTGGCCTGCTGACGCCGACCTCGTTGATCCTCGGGCCGCAGAACGGCTCCTCGCTCACCGCCTATGTCGGCAGCCTCGGCTCGGCGACGCAGCAGGGCGGTCTCGCGACATTCAATGTCGATCTCTCGCCCAAGGCGCCGCCGATCGCCTTCACGACGGAGCATACGGACATAGAGTCGATCGGCGTCACCACCGGCGTCGGCGACGACATTGTGTCGCTCGTCTCCGCGCCGCCGGCGATCGTCGGCGCGACCAAGGTGAATACGGGCGAAGGCTCCGACCATGTCGTCGTCGCCGACTATCGCGGCGCGACCAGCGTCGATCTCGGCGCCGGCGCGGACAGTCTCGATCTGCGCGTCGTCAACGCCAAGACGGCGGCCGACACGCTCGCCATCCATGGCGGGGAGGGCGCCGATGCGATCGATGTGCAGAACACCGGCGCAGGCGCGACGACGACGATCGACGGCGACGCCGGCTCCGATGCGATCACCATCGAGAAGGTGGGCGCAGCGGCGCATACGATCGTCTCCGGCGACGCGGACGCGGACATTGTGCGCGTCTCGATCGCCAATCTCCCCGCCGATGCGGTGACGACGCTGCATGGCGACGCGCCCGGCGCGCTGCCCGGCGACACGCTGATCGTCGATCCGCAGGATCCGAACGCCTCCATACTCGTCGGCGGCGTCGCCGGCCTGCCGATCCCGCAGACCAATGGCTCGATCAGCCTCGCCGGCAAGGGCGCGGTCGCCTATGACACTTTCGAGGGACTGACGGTTCTGTCCTCGCCGATCGTGTCCTTCTCTGCGCCGAGCTATTCGACCTCGGAAGGCTCGGGCGTGACGCTCACCGCCAATGTGCAGGCGCTGGGCTCCACCAACTCGCTGTCCGGCCCTGTGCTCTTCGACATAGACGGCGACGGACAGTTCGGCGAAGTGATCGGAACGGCTCTCGGCGGCGGCGTCTATCGCGTGACGCTTCCCTGGGATCGCCTCGTCGATCTCGGCCTCGCCGACAATGGCCTCTATACGATCGCGGTGCGCGCGACCAATTCCGACGGTCTCTCCACCACGGCGGTGTCGAAAATAGAGATCGCCGACACGCCGCCGACGGTCGTCGTTTCCGGCGCGCATTCGGCGACGGTCGGAACGCCCTTCACCATAGGCTTCACGGCGACCGATGCTTCGCCGATCGACCGCGTTCTCGAATGGCGCGTCGATTGGGGCGATGGTTCGGCCGTCGAGACCTTCGGCGCCGACGCCACGCAGGCGAGCCATGTCTATGCCGCTCCGGGCAATGTCGCGATCCGCGCCACGGCGGTGGACAAGGACACGACTCCGACCGGAGCGACCTCCGCCGCCTATGCGGTGACGGTCGGTCTCACGGCGAATAATATCGATACGGGCGGCCCCTATCGCATCGCGGAGGGCCAATCGCTCACGCTGACCGCGCAAGCGACCGGCGCGCCGCTCTCCTATGGTTGGGACATCAATAATGATGGGACAATCGACAAGAGCGGCGCGACGGCGAGCTTCTCCTGGAGCGAGCTGACGGCGCTCGGCGTCAATGACAGCGGCGTCTATTCCAACCCGCATGTGATCGTCGGCTATGCGACGATCGGCTCGGCGACGCCGACGACGATCTCCAAGGCGGTCGGCGTGACGGTGGACAATGCGCCGCCGAGCTTCGTCTCCTTCGGCAATAGCGGCCCGGTGAGCGAAGGCGCGGCCTCCGCGACGGTGACATTCTCCGGCGTGACCGATCCGTCGCCGGTGGACGCCGCGTCGCTGAGCTATCGCTATGATTTCGACAATAATGGAACCTTCGATCTCGTGCAGGGCGCGGGGCCGGCGACGGTTCCCGGCCAATATCTGCGGCAGAGCGGCGCGCTGCTCGTTCATGGCCAGATCGTCGACAAGGACGGCGGCGTCGCCGACGCCTATACGACGATCACCATCAATGAGGTTGCGCCGACGCTGACAGTCGCCGGCGCCGCCACGGCGGATGAGGGCGCGGTCTACAGCCTGTCGCTGTCCGCCACCGATCCGGGCGCTGATAAGATCAAATGGTGGGATGTGAATTGGGGCGATGGCGCGCAGGATCACATTCTGATCAATGCTGCCGCCGCCAATGGGAATGTCGTCGCCACGCATAGCTATGCGGATAATGGCGCCTATACGATCAAGACCGGCGCCACCGACAATGACGGCGCCTATGTCGCCGCCGACAAAATCGTGACCGTGCTCAATGTGGCGCCGACGCTGCAAAATGTCGCCGTCGCGCCGGCCGCAGGGTCGGGGCCGGCCGAGATCGCCGAGAATGAATTCGCGCGGCTGAGCGGCCGCATCGTCGATCCGGGAAGGCTCGACAGCTTGCGGCTGAATGTCGCCTGGGGCGACGGACAGAGCGAGATCGTCGATCTCGCCGCCGGGGCGCTCAATTTCGATGTCGCCCATCGCTATGTTCAGGACGGCGTCTATACGATCACGACCAATATCGTCGACAAGGATCAGGGCGCCAGCGCGCCGACGGTTGTGAGCCTGACGGTCGACAATGTCGCGCCGGTCGCCGGCGCATTGAGCGTCGTTCCGAGCACGTCGCAAGAGGGTTCCTCCGTCACCGTCTCCGGCGTCTACACGGACGCGGGTCCGCTCGATCTCCATACGGTTGCGATCGTGTGGGGCGATGGCTCGAGCTCCGCGAGCGCGGGCGCCAGCGCGACGATTATCGTCGATGCGGTCAATCGCGCCTTCACCGCGACCCATGTCTATCTCGACAATCCGGCCGCGGGCGCGAACTACACGATCTCCGCGATCGTGACCGACGACGCCGGGGCCAAGAGCAATGTCTCGACCGCCGCTGTCATCGTGACGAATGCGGCGCCGATCATCGCCGATCTCACGCTGAACAGCGTCGCCGCGCAAAAGCAGACGATCGGCGGCGCGCTCGCTTCCAGCCTCACGATCGACGAGAATGGGACCGTGACCTTGCTGGGTCGCTTCGCCGACGCCGGCCTCCTCGACACGCATTCCGGCGCTGTGGTCTGGGGCGACGGCGGCGCCTCTGCGCTGACGATCGACGAAGCGAGCCATACATTCACGGCGACGCATCGCTATCTCGACGACAATCCGACGGGAACCGCGGCCGATGATTACCGCATCGATCTGACGCTTTCCGACAAGGATGGCGGCTCGGCGACGATCAGCGCGGCGGTCACTGTGGCGAATGTCGCGCCGGTGTTCGCCACCTTCACCAATAATGCGGCCGAGGTCGGCAATGTGCTGCCGGGCGAGCCGGTCGTGCTCACCGGCGTCTTCGCCGACGCCGGGACGCAGGACACGTACACGCTCGTCGTCGATTGGGGCGATGGAACGGCCGCCGAGACTCTCGCCTATGCCGCCGGAACGCGCGACTTCCAGCTGACGCATAATTATCGCGATCCGGGCTTCTGGACGATCTCGGCCCATCTTTCCGATGACGATCTCGGCGTCGCCACGGCGACGACGGAAGCGCGGCTCACCGGCGTCGCTCTGCTCGACGGCGTGCTGCGCATCGCCGGCACGCCGCAGGACGATACGGTGATCGTGCGCAAGCCGCTGGAGCCGGTCGCCTATTGGAATTTCAACGAGACCAGCGGAACCGCCGTCGCCGACAGCGCGGGAACGCCGCAGAATGGAACGCTCTACACGGATCGCGCGCCGGACCGCGCCGACGCCGGGCCGTCTGCGGCTTTCGCGCCCTTCGGCGCCGTCAATTCGATCGAGCTCCACGACGATAATAAGGAATATGTCGCCGTCGCCGACGATCCGGTCTTCAATCTCGCGAGCGGCGCGGTGCAGCTCTGGTTCGACGCCAATGACACAGGTCGCAACTGGTGCGACACGCAGGTCCTCTTCTCCAAGAACAAGAGCGGGACGGGCGCCGGCCAGATGACCATCGGCGTCGATCAAGGGACCTTGTTCGCCGAGCTCGAAGGCGTCGATGCGACCGGGCGGCTGAATGTCTTCCGTGTCGAGGGCGGCGACAATGTCTCCTGCGGCGATTGGCACAATGTCGCCTTCACCTTCGGCGATGCCGGCATGAAGCTCTATCTCGACGGCGCGCTCGTCGGCGAGAACGCCTATACGGGCGGATTGCAGGGCAATCACGAGGCGATCGTCATCGGCGCCTCCAACGCCGACAATCGCACCACCTCCGGCAATCTCTCCAAGCTGACGATCAGCGATCCCTTCTCCGGCCATATAGACGAGGTTTCCGTCTATGGCCGCCAGCTGAGCGATCAGCAGATTAAGGATGTGATGCAGAAGGGCGCGCGCGGCGCCAATGATCCCAATGGCGCGACGATCGAGGTCTATGCGAGCTTCCTGCCGATCATCGGACAGAATGTGATCAAGACCTTCGCCGCCGCCGATGTGAAATCCATCCTCATCGCCACGGGCGGCGGAAACGACAGTGTGACTGTCGATGCGAGCGTCGATGCGCCGCTGACGGTGAAGGCCGGCGACGGCAATGACACGGTTCGGGCGGGCTCGGGTCCGTCGGCGCTGCTCGGCGGCCTCGGCGACGACACGCTGATCGGCGGCGCCGCCAGCGACGTCATTCTCGGCGGCGACGGCGCCGATTATATCGTGGGCGGCGGCGGGAATGATCTCATCGACGGCGGCGATGGGATCGACGCCGTCTCCATGCCGATCGTGCAGCCGAGCGCCTATTGGTCCTTCGACAAGGTTGCGAATGGCGTCGTCGCCGACGTGGTCGGAACGCCGCAGAATGGCATGTTCTATGGCGCGTCGCTGCACGGCTCAGAGGACGGCGGCGCGACGGCGGACAATGTGTCCTATGACGCCGGCGCCAATGCGAGCTTCAATGGCGATGCGCGCCGATATGTGGCCGTCGCCGACGATGTGGCGCTCCATTCGGCGAATGGGACGATCGCCTTCCTGTTCGACGCCGGCGACGACGGACGCAGAAGCGATCAAGTGCTGTTCGCGAAGGACGGCTATGGCAATAATGCGGGCGATCTCACCATCGGAATCGCCAATGGCCGCGTCTATGCGCGGCTCGAGACCGGAACGACGTCGTACACGGTGACGAGCTGCGACGATATCGGCTGCGGCTGGCGTCAGCTGGCCTTCAGCTTCGGCGCCGACGGCATGAAGCTCTATCTCGATGGCGCGCTGGTCGACGCCAATTCCTACAGCGGCGGCCTCGCCAATAATCGCCAGGCGATCGTGATCGGCGCCTCCGACGAAGCGAACCGGAACCAGACCGGCGATCTCTCCAAGCTGACGATCAGCAAGGCGTTCCGCGGCTCCATCGACGAGGTCGCCGTGTTCGGCCAGGCGCTGAACGGCGACCAGATCCGCCGTCTCACAGTGTCCGGCCCGCGGCTGGCGAGCGCCGGCCCCGGCCTCAGCGGCGCGCTATCGGATTATCAGCTGTCCTTCGTCGGCGGCGCGCTGCAGGTGGCCGACACGCGTCCGGCGCTGCCGCAAGGCGTCGCCTATTGGTCGCTCAACGAGGCGCGTGGTTCAACGACATTGGCGGATAGCGCCGGCGTCGCCCAGAACGCCACCTTCGTGACGAAGATCGCCAACGATCTCGGCAACGCCGGACCGTCCACGACCGCGGCGCCTTTCGGCGCGGGGACCGCGGCGGCCTTCCACAAGGATGCGCACAGCTATATCGCCGTCGCCAATTCCAGCGATTTCGCGCTCGACGATGGCGCGATCCAGCTCTGGTTCGACGCGAGCGGCACATCGGGAACGCAGACCTTGTTCGCCAAGGACGGCGCCCATGCGCAGGACGGGCTCACCATCAGCCTCGTCGGCCAGCATCTCGAGGCGACGCTCGACGGGCATGTCGTCGACACGCTCAATATCGTGTCGGCGGGCGCTTGGAACCATCTCGCCTTCACCTTCGGCCAAGGCGGGATGAAGCTCTATGTCAATGGCGTGCTCGTCGGCGAAGACTCCTACACGGGCGGCCTCGCCGGCAATCGCGAGGCGATCGTGATCGGCGGCTCGAATGCGAGCAATTCCGACGCCTCGGGCGATCCGGCCAGGCTACGCGTCACCAACGCCTTCGGCGGGCTCATCGACGAGGTGGCGATATTCGGCGGCTCCGTCGATCAAGCCTTCGTGCGCCGGCTGATGAAGGAAGGCGCGCAAAAGCTGACCGCCGAAGGCGCGGCCGGCCCGACCATAGACGGAACCGATCAGCTGGAGGGAGTCGAGCGGCTGGTCTTCGCCGATGGAACGTCCGCCTATGTGCTCGGCGGCGCCGCCCCCTCCACATTGAGCGCCGCCGATGTGCAGTCTCTCGCCGGCAATGGCCAGCTGGTCGTGCTCGGCGACGGCGGCCAGATGCTGCATCTTTCCGGCGCTTGGGGCGATATCGGCCAGCGCTCGATCGGCAATGTTCTCTACGACGTCTATCACAACAGCAGCGCGCAGCTGCTCGTGCAGTCGGGCGTTCAGGTGACGGTCGATCAGCAATTGCTGACGCCGATTGCTTATTGGACCTTCGACGACGCGGGCTCGACTGTCGCGGACAGCGCCGGCGCGGCGCAGAACGGCGTGTTCTTCGCGAATGGTCATCCCGATCGCGACGACGCCGGTCCGTCGACAGCGATCGCCCCCTTCGGCGCGGGCGCATCGGCCGATTTCCACGACTCGAGCCGAGACTATGTGGCGGTCGCCAATGATCAGGCCTTCGCCGTCGCCAATGGCGCGATCACGCTCTGGTTCGATGCGCGCTCGACATTCGGACAGCAGACGCTGTTCGCCAAGGACGGCGCCGGGCTGAGCAGCGGCCTGACGATCGGCCTCGACGGCAATCATCTCATCGTGCAAATGGAAGGGCCGAGCGGCGTCTATGCGATCCGCTCGTCGACGACCGTCGCGGCGGACTCCTGGCACAATCTCGCTTTCACCTTCGGCGCCGGCGGCATGAAGCTCTATCTCGATGGTGCGCTCGTCGGAACCAACGCCTTCGCCGGCGGCCTCGCCGCTAACCAATCGGCCATAGTGATCGGCGGCTCCGACGAAACCACGGTCGGCGCGACGATTGATCTCTCGAAGCTCAAGATCACAAAATCGTTCGATGGCCATATCGACGAGGTCGCCTTCTTCGGCCAGGCGCTCACCGCAAATCAAATCCAGCAGGCCGCCGTCGCGGGGGCCTTCGGAGTGGCGAGCACGGATGTCCCGGTCAGCGTCGTTCCCCCGCCGCCTCCGCCGCCGGCTCCGCATTGCTCCGACCTCGACGATTGGCTGTGGCTGGAGGCCGAGCATAAACACAACCACGCCGGCCACGATGGCCACGATGGCGATTCGCGGCGCGGCGACAGCTGGCGCTTCGACTGGTAGTCGGCGCAGCGCCGCCGCGGCTGTAATAAGTTCGTCACAGAATGATGCGAAGCCTGTGCCGCGCTTCAAAAAGCACGACATCGAAGCATTTTCGGTTTCGGAGCAGCGCTTTTGTTTCAGGATGGAGTCGTCGAAATGGATCTCGTCGAGTCGAATGTGCAGCCTGCCGCCGATATTGCCGAGGGCGTTCGCCAATCCGCGGTGGTCTGGGACGATAGCAACATGGTCACGCATTTCGCCAATGTCGTGAATATTCAGAGCACGCTCGAGCAAGTGGATCTGTTCTTCGGCACCAATAAGACCTGGAACATCGGCAACGAACGTCAGGTGCATGTCGAATTGACCGATCGCGTCATCCTCAGCCCGCATGCGGCCAAGCGCTTGAGCGTGGCTCTCGCCGGCGTGCTCAGAGAATATGAAACCCGCCACGGCGCCTTGAAGATCGACGGGCGCTGAACGCGCCGCACGTCCGGCGCGGCGGTGACGCCTTGACAATGCTCGCGAGCACGGAGGGGGCGAGCGCTCTGCGGCCCCCCGAAAGGACCAGGCTCCTCGACGATGAGCGCGTCGCGGTGCTCGAACAGGCGCTGTGGAAGCGCCTCGACGACGCCGACGATTTGCAGGCGCTTCTCGCCGCCTGGCTCGCGCTGCAATGCGGAATGATCTCCTTTGCGAGCTGCGGCGCGGTCGCGCTGCGGGACAGCAACGGCGGTCGCCGCGTGGTGTCTTGGCCGGAAGGCGTCGACGCGCTCGCGCGCCTTCATTCGACCATCGACCTTACGGTCGCCCAGCGCCGCGGCGTAGCGCAGAAACCGACCGCCGAGGCCGGAACGCCATCCGCGCCGGCGCAAATCGCCTATCCGATCATCATCGACGGGACGGTTCTCGGCGCCGCCGCTGTCGAGATCCAAGGCGACGGCGCGGCGCAATTGCGGCTCGCCGCGCGCCAATTGCAATGGGGCGTCGCCTGGATCCGCGAACGTCTGCGCATGGACGCGGCCGAGGATACGACACATAGGCTCCGCCGGATAACCGGCGTTCTCGACATGCTCGCCATCGCGCTCGAGGAAGAGGGCTTCGCGCCCGCTTGCCGCGCCAGCGTCACCGAGCTCGCTTCGCTGCAACGCTGCGAGCGGGTGAGCCTTGGATTCGCGCAGGACACGGGCGTGCGCGTCGCCGCCATCTCTCACAGCGCGCATTTCGGCAAGGACCTCAATCTCGTCCGCCTGCTCAACGGCGCGATGAACGAGGCGATCGATCAGCACGCCGTCATTCTCTATCCGCCGCGCGCGGAAGAATCGCACATCGTGCGCGCCCATGGCGAATTGGCGGAGGCGCATGGCTGCGGCGCCATTCTGACGACGCCGATGTTCGCCAAGGACAAATTCATCGGCGCCATGACATTCGAGCGCGACAAGGACCGTCGATTCGAGCAGGAGGAGATCGAGCTCCTCGAATGTCTCGCCGCCGCTCTCGGGCCGGTCCTCGACATTCGCCGCCGCGACGATCGCTGGTTGATCGTGAAGGCGTGGGAGCAGCTTCGCGACAGAGCTCAGGAGCTGCTCGGACCGGGACACGCCGGCAGCAAGCTCCTCGCGCTCGCGCTGATCGCGTCGACGCTGGCTCTCTATGTCGTGACCGATGTTTATCGCGTGACCGCCAACGCCGTGATCGAGGGCAGGGTGCAACGCGCGATCGTCGCGCCATTCAATGGCTTCATCAAGGAAGCGCATGCGCGCGCGGGCGACCAGGTCCGCAATGGGGACGTGCTCGCGACGCTCGACGATCGCGAATTCGCGCTCGAGCGGCTGCGCTGGGTCACCGAGCGACAAAAGAAGCAATATGAATTCGAACGCGCCGGCGGAGCGCGCAATCGCGCCGACACGCGCATCCTCGGCGCCGAGATGCAGGAATCGGAAGCCCAGATAAGACTGGCGGACGAGCAGCTCGCGCGGACGAAGCTGCAAGCGCCTTTCGACGGACTCGTCGTGTCGGGCGATCTCAGCCAATCCATCGGCGCCGCGGTCCAGCGCGGACAGGCGCTGTACGAAATCGCCCCGCTCGACGATTGGCGGATCGTCCTGGACGTCGACGAAGCCCAAGTGAACGAAATCACGATCGGAGCGGCCGGCGAGCTGCTGATCGCGGCGCTCCCCAATGAGACATTCCCGCTCATTGTCGAGAAGATCACGCCCGTGGCGAAAGCCGACGAAGGCGTGAACACATTCCGTATCGAAGCTGCGCTGCGCGGGAATTCACCCAAGCTGCGGCCCGGCATGAAGGGCGTCGGCAAGGTGGAAGCGGGCCGGCGTCGCGTCGCCTGGATCTGGACCCGATCATTGATCGATTGGTTCAAGGTCTGGTCGTGGCGCTGGCTGGATTAGGAGCAGGGCATGGCGTCGCCGCTGCGCAGCACGTCCTGGTATCGCGTCGCCGATCTCAAGCCGCGATTGCGCGCCCACGCAAGGATTCATCGGCAGCGCCATAGAGGCCAGCTCTGGTATGTTCTGCAGGACCGGCAGAACGGCCAATTTCATCGTCTCTCGCCATTGGCGCACAATATCGTTTGTCTCATGGACGGTCGCCGCACCGTCGACGCGATCTGGGAAATGATGGGCGAGCGTTACGGCGACGATCAGCCCACTCAGGACGAAACCATTCGTCTTCTCGCCCAGATTCATGCGGCCGATCTGCTGATCGGCGACGTTCCGCCGGACATGGGCGAATTGGCGCATCGGGCGGACCGGCAAAATCGGCGTAGCTTCGTCCAGAATGTCCGCAATCCGCTCGCGATCCGCATTCCGCTGGTCGATCCGGAGCGCGTCCTCGCCGCAACGGCGCCTTTGGCGAGAGTCGTGTTCGGCTGGTGGGGCTTCGCCTTCTGGCTCGCGACGATCGTCGTCGGATCGGCGCTCGCGGGTATGCATTGGAGCGCGCTGACGCACAATGTGGCCGACCGGGTTCTGTCCTCGGAAAATATCGTCCTTCTGCTGCTCGTCTATCCTCTCGTCAAAGCGCTCCACGAAATCGGCCATGGCATGGCGACGGCGCGATGGGGCGGCGAGGTGCATGAGATGGGCGTCATGCTGCTCGTGCTGATGCCGGTTCCCTATGTCGACGCTTCCGCCTCCGCCGCGTTTCAGGAAAAGCGGCGCCGCATCATCGTCGGCGCGGCGGGAATCATGGTCGAGATGTTTCTCGCCGCAGTGGCGATGATCGTCTGGGTTCTCGTCGAGAAAGGATTTGTGCGCGCCGCCGCCTTCGACGTGATGCTGATCGGCAGCGCCTCGACATTGCTCGTCAACGGCAATCCGCTGCTGCGCTTCGACGGCTATTATGTTCTCGCCGATCTGATCGAGATTCCCAATCTCGGCGCGCGCGCCAACGCCTATATGCTGTATCTGCTGCAGCGCCACGCCTTCGGCGTCGACCATCTCGTCTCGCCGGCGACCGCGCCGGGCGAGGCGCCATGGTTCGTCGTCTATGCGACGGCTTCATTCTTCTATCGCATGTCGGTGACATTCGGCATCGCTCTGTTCATCGGCTCGCGGCTCTTCGTCATCGGAATCCTGCTCGCGCTATGGGGGCTCGTCGCCGGTCTCGCGCTGCCGCTCGCAAAGGGCGTCCATCGCATTCTCTTCGATCCGCAGCTGCAGCGGGTGCGGGGCAGGGCGATCCTCGTCTCGAGCCTGTCGATCGCGGTCCTTCTTTTCCTGGTGATGATCGTTCCCGCGCCCTATGCGACGATGGCGCAGGGCGTCGTCGCCGTCCCGGAAAGATCCACGCTTCGCGTGCGCGCCGATGGCGAGGTGATCGACGCGCTTCCTGCCGAGGATCGCCAGATCGAGGCTGGAACGCGCGTGGCGACATTGGCGGACCCGGCCCTCGCCGGCGAGACCGCGGTGCTCGCGGCGCAGACGGAGGCCTATCGCCTTCGGCTCGAGGCCGTCGCCAATTCCGACCTCGTGCAGGCCAATATATTTCGCGAGGAGCTGCGCCGCCTCGAAGCCGCATTGGCGCTGAACCGGCAGCGCATGGCGGATCTCGAAATCGTCGCGGAGCATTCCGGCCGCCTCGTCTTGCCGCGCGCGGCGGATCTTCCCGGAAAATTCGTCAAGAAGGGCGATCTTCTCGGCTATGTCGTCGCGCACGGCGATCCCGTCGTGCGCGTCGTGGTTCCGCAATCGGACATAGATCTCGTCCGCAGCCGGACGACCACGGTCGAGGTCAGATTCGTCGGACGCATCGATCGCGTCGTTCACGCCGTCGTCGAACGCGAAGCGCCGGCGGCCCTGGATGAATTGCCGAGCCTCGCGCTCAGCAGGCGCGGCGGCGGCGACATTGCGCTCGATCCGACGAGGACGGACGCGCCGCGCGCGCTCGAATCGCAATTCCACATCGATCTGCGCGTCGCGCCGCAGGAAGAGCGGATGAACATCGGCGAACGTGTCTTCGTGCGCTTCGATCACGGCGGCGAGCCGATCGCTTTGCGTCTGTGGCGCGCATCGCGTCAATTGCTGCTGAGGCAGCTCGGTGTCTGACGCATCGGCGCCGGAGCGCCGCCCACTGCCGCGGCCCAGGCTCTATGCGGAGCGCCGCTGGCCCCGCTCCGGGCCGTTGGACCGCGCGGCCGAAGCGCTCACGGCCCGCTTTGCTCCCCAGATCGGGCGGCTCGTGGAGCGCGCCGCCGTCTCCATCGTCGAGCGCGTCGCGACGCATGAGGCCGAGCTGCGCGCAATGTCCGACGCCGAGCTGCGCGCGCGGGGGCGGGGGCTGCGTGACACGCTGCATCATTGTCGCGCGCGCGATCCAAAAGCGATCGCGGAGGCTTTCGCCGTCATTCGCGAGGCGTCCGGCCGCGTGCTCGGCATGCGACATTTCGACGTGCAGCTGATCGGCGGCAATATTCTGCTCGGCGGGACGATCGCCGAGATGGACACGGGCGAAGGCAAGACGCTCACCGCGACTCTGGCCGCGGCGACAGCGGCGCTCGCCGGCGTGCCGACCCATGTCGTCACCGCCAATGATTATCTCGCGCGCCGCGACGCCGAGCAGATGCGGCCGCTCTATGAATTTCTGGGACTGCGCGTCGGCGTCGTGACGCAGGAGATGGCGCCCGCGGAAAAAAAGGCGGGCTATGCCTGCGAGATCGCCTATTGCACGAATAAGACTCTCGCCTTCGATTATTTGCGCGATCGGCTGACGCTCGGCCGGCGCAGCGGCGATCTGCGACATAAATTCGAGTCGCTCGCCGCGCCGGCGGGGCGAACGCGAGAGCTGCTGCTGCGCGGCCTGCATTTTGCGATCGTCGATGAAGCGGACAGCATTCTCATCGACGAGGCGCGCACGCCGCTCATTCTCTCGCGCGCGCTCGCGTCGACCGCCGACCAGGAGATATTCGTTCAGGCGCTCGCGCTCGCCGGACGGATGAGCGAGGGACGCGACTATCTGATCCGGCTCGACGAAAGACGAGCCGACCTCACGGCGTCGGGCAGGGCGCGCGCCGCCGAGATGGCGCAGCCGCTCGGCGGCCGCTGGCGGCTCGCGTCCCAACGCGAAGAATGGACGCTTCAGGCGATCACCGCCATGCGGCTCTTCCATCGTGACGAGCATTACATCGTGCGCGCCGGCAAGGTCGAGATCGTCGACGAATACACCGGGCGCGTCATGGCCGATCGCTTCTGGAGCGACGGGCTGCATCAAATGATCGAGATCAAGGAGGGCTGCGCTCTCTCCGGCGGCCGCGCCACCATCGCCAGAATGACCTATCAGCGATTTTTCCGACGCTATCAGCGGCTCGCCGGCATGACGGGAACGGCGGCCGAGGTGTCCGGCGAGCTCTGGAGAGTCTATCGGCTCGCCGTCGCGCGCGTGCCGACGAACCGGCCCTCGCAACGCGCGCTGCTTCGCGATCGGATCGTCGCGACCGAGGCCGAGAAATGGCGCGTCATCGCGGAGACGATCGCCGAGCATCATCGCCGCGGCGCGCCGGTGCTGCTCGGCACGAGATCGGTGGCGTCGTCGCGCAGGGCGAGCGAAAGTCTGACTGCGGCGAGCCTGCCGCATGTCGTTCTCAACGCCGCGCAGGACGCCGCCGAGGCGGAGATCGTCGCCGCAGCCGGTCGGCGCGGACGCATCACGGTGGCGACCAACATGGCCGGCCGAGGGACCGACATCAAGCTCGACGACGATGTGATCGAATTGGGAGGGCTGCATGTCATAATGTCGGAACGTCACGACGCCCGCAGAATCGATCGTCAGCTCGCCGGACGCTGCGCTCGACAGGGACAATGCGGCTCCTTCCAATCGATACTTTCGCTCGACGACGGCGTCACGGACACAAACGCTTTACGCTTTGAGCGGTACTTAGTTCACGTAATGATTCGAGCCGGCTGGTCCTGGCCCGCGCGCTTTTCTCTTCGTGCAGCGCAAAGACACGCGGAGCGGCTCCATGCTCATATGCGTCGCGAATTATTGGATAGAGACGAGACTCTCGATCATGCGCTCGCCTTCACTGGAAAAGCCGAATAGCCGACGCGCCTTGCGCGCTGTGATCGCCGTCGCGATGACGCTCGCGATATGCAAAGGCGCATCGGCGGAACAGGCTCCCGCCCAGAACCGACGTTTCGATTGCGTCATCGATCCGTCGATGGCGGTCAAGCTCGGCAGCCCGACCACGGGATTGATCGCAGACGTGCTCGTCGATCGCGGCGATATCGTCGCCGAGGGCCAAGTGGTGGCGCGGCTCGAGTCGAGCGTCGAGGCCGCGACGCTGGAATTGAACCGGGCCCGCGCGGCGAGCGCGGCGCGCGTCGAGGCCCAGGCGGCGCGGCTGACGCTCAGCCGGGCGCGCATGGGGCGCGCGCGAGAATTATTCGAGCGGAACAGCTTCACGCGCGATAAATTGGACGAGCAAAAAGCGGATATGCGCGTCGCCGAGGAAGACCTCGCGCGCGAAAAAGTCGAGCTACGCCTCGCCGAGCTCGAAGTCGCGCGGTCCCGCGCCGTGCTCGAGCAGAGGACGATCCGCAGCCCGGTCGCAGGCGTGGTCGCCGAGCGCAAGCTGTCGCCGGGCGAATTCGTCCATCAGGACAATTTCATCATGAGCATCGTGCATCTCGACCCCTTGCACGTCGAGGCGTTTCTGCCGGTCGCAATGTATCCTCGCGTGAAGGTCGGCGCGACCGCCATGGTGTCGCCGGACGATCCGACCGACGGACGCTATATGGCGACCGTTTCTGTGGTCGATCGTGTGTTCGATCCGGCGAGCGCGACATTCGGCGTTCGCCTCATGCTGCCCAATCCGGACAATCGGCTGCCCGGCGGCCAGCGCTGCAAGCTCGATTTCGACGAAGCGGCGCGCGAGAGGGACTCCAAATGACGGCGGCGAACGCGCATCTCGTGGCGGCGTCATGATGAATGGTCACGCGGAAATGCGCGTCGCTCGACGCGGAACGCGGCGCTTTTGCGCTTCATTGCTCTGCTTTGTCGCGCTCGGAGCGCAAAACATGCGCGCGGAGACATTGAAGGGCGCGCTGGCCTCGGCTTACGCCAATAATCCAGACCTCGAGGAGCAACGCGCGATCGCGCGCATACGCGACGAGGACGTGTCCAAGGCGGCGGCGGGACATCGGCCGAAGGCGGGCGTTTCGATCAGCGCCGGACCGCAAAAATCCAGCGTCCGGCAGCCCGGCGGACGCGATCAGCTACGCAATCGCCTCTACACCAATGATGAGAATTTCGGCCATCCGCGCAGCGGCGCTTTGAATCTCTCGCTGACGGTCTTCGACGGATGGCGTTCGGACAATTCCATGCGTCAGGCGGAGTCCAGCGTGCTCGCCGCGCGCGCGACGCTGCTCGCCGCCGAGCAAGAGGTACTGCTGCACGGCGTCACCGTCTATATGGATGTGCTGCGCGACACTGCTGTGCTCGGCTTGCGCAAGCATAATCGCGCGGTTCTCGTCGAGCAGCTGCGTGTCGCGCGCGATCGCGCCGAGACGGGAACGGCGACCGTGGCCGATGTCGCGCAGGCGGAGGCGGCGCTCGCGCAAGCCGAATCCGACCATGCAGCGGCGCGCGAGGGGTTGCGGGCGAGCGTGGCCGAATATCGCGAGGTGATCGGACAGGCGCCGAACCGGCTGGAGCCCGCGCTGGGCTGCGAGCGCGAATTGCCGACCACGGTCGAACGCGCGGTCGAGCGCGCTATCGTCGCGCATCCGCAGGTGATCTCCTCTCTGCATCAGGTGGATATGGCGACGATGGCGGTGAAGGTCGCCGAGGGCGCGCTCATGCCCACGGTTTCCGTGAGCGGCCAAGTCTTTCAGCAATACGATTCGTATCTCGGCTATCCCGGCACCAGGCAGTTTTCGGCGCAAGTGACGGGAACGTTGAATGTGCCGCTCTATGACGGCGGCGCCGAATATTCCGCGGTCAGGCAAGCCAAGCAGCAGCTCGGACAGGCGCAGGTTCATGTCACGGCTCAGCGCAGCGCGGTGCGCGCCAAGCTCGCCGCGAGCTACGGCCGTCTCGCCGCCGCCACCGCGGCAATGCGCTTCGGCGCAATAATGGTTCGATCGTCGGAGACGGCGCTCGTGCAAATCCGCAATGAGGCGGAGTTCGGCCAAAGGGTGCTTCTCGACGTGCTGAATGCGCAACAGGCGCTGTTCGACGCCCGCGTCAAAATGGTCTCGGCGCAACATGATCGCGTCGTCGCCTCTTGTTCCGCGCTCGCGTCGATCGGCGGCTTGTCCGCGGATGGTTTGAATCTAGACGTGGAACGCTACGATCCGACCAAAAATCTGGAGAGAGTGCGCGGTCTTTGGATCGGTCTGGACACGCCGGACGAAAGATGAGGGCACCGCCGGGGCAGACGCCGGCCGACGGCCTCGACCCGCCAACGCGCATGATCGCGACCGCGTTCATGGCTCGACCAAGCGATCTTGCGCCACGATAATCGGATGACGACGATTTTCGGCCGAAGCGGCTGCCGGTTCAGCGTTGGAAGCGCGTCAAACAATGGCAAGATTTGGAACGCCGGCCTCGCCAACTCTTGAATGATGGGTCGGCCGCTCCCCCCCGGCCGGCCCTCGTTTCCACTTCGGAAGCGGCTCCCCCGCAGAACGCCGCCATCTCGCGTGTAAATCGGCGCGCTGAAGCGAATTGAGGGCCTCGCCGATCGGCGGCGGAGGGGCTCCGATGACGCTCTATCCCCCAAATCCATGAAAAGGCGTAATTTTTTTGGACTTTCGCCTCACTCGCCGGCGCTCGGACAAAGTCCGGTCGTCGAAATGCCTCGATAATCCCATTGAACAGGCTCATCGCGCGATCGAGCTACGCTCGGCTCCAACGCTCGAATTGAAACGGTTCCGAACCGCCTCGATCACTATTGCCGGCATCGAGCTCATGCATCGGCCCCGGAAAGGCCAGTTCAAACTCGAACCCTGGGCATCAAAGAGACCTATGCGCCTGATATCTGGAATGCCGTGCTCGCTCTATAGCCCAGTCGATCCGGGCGCTTCATGAAACGTTTGCGCCAGAACGTAAATTCGCTCGTCATCCCGAGTTTAACTCGCCCAAAAAGGAAATTCGTGACAAAACCCCGGGGCGAAGACGGCCGGCCGGAGCGGTCCTACGACCGAAATTTGACAAAAGCCCCGCCTTCGCCCGATAGGCAGTCTGCGGCCTCAGACTGTAGCCGAACGGCTACGTGGGTATTCCAGTGAACCAACAAGATATGAGTGCGGTCAACGCCCCGGACGCGAAAGGTTTAGCCCACCGGATCGCGGAATTGAGGACTTGGGCTCGCGAGAATGGCTATTACAGCGTCCCATTCTGGGAGCAGGCGCTGCGCTGCCTGGAGCTCGTAGCGGCGCCTGCGCTCGCTTTCATCCTCCTCGCGGAGGGTGGCGTCGCCGCCGCGTTCGGCGTGCTCGTTCTCGGCTTGCATTATCCGCGAACGGCCTATCTCGGACATGACGTCGCGCATAGCCAGTGGGGTCCACGCAGCGAGACGAAGGCGCGCATCAAATTGCGGCTCATTGCGCTCGCCCAAGGCTTCGGCTCGACGTGGTGGGTCGAAAAGCACGAGCTGCACCACGCTTTCCCAAACGCTTGCCGCGTCGAAGACGATGGAACCCGCACCCCGATCGACGGCGACATCGACTCGCCCCCTTGGCTCGTCTGGGACAAATCTTTGGCGCAATACAACGCCAAGGCGCGTCGCGCAGGGCTCGGTCGAGCGTTGTCGTTCCTGTTGCCGCGCTATCAGGTCCCATTGTTCTTCCCGATTCTTTCGGTCGCTCGTTTCAATTGGAGCTGGCAGAGCATCCTCGTCGCCGTGAAGAACAAGCAATGGTCCGAAGCGACGCTTTGCGCCGCCCATTGGGCTTCCGGGTTCGCGCTCGCCGGCGTTCTCACCCCGGGGGCGGCCTGGACCGGCTGGCTCTGGTTCCTCGCCGCGCAGCTCGTCGGCGGATTCATCCTCGCCTTCGTCTTCGTGCTCAACCACACGGGCATGGAAGTCTATGACGCGACGGAATCGAAGGGCTTCTATGACCGGCAGGCGCGCGCAACGCGCAACACGCCGAGCTCGCTGTTTCTCGATTGGTTGACGGGCGGCCTCAACAGCCAGATCGAGCACCACATGTTCCCGAGCCTGCCCCGCCGACGCTTGGCGCAAATGCGCGAAGCGACGAAAGCAGCGCTGGAGGAATGCGGCTACGCCTATGTGACGCTCAGCAACCGCGAGGCGATGCGAGCCGTTCTCTCCACGCTCGGCGACGCGGCGTGGGCGGGAGCGCCAGCGGTCTGACGC
>NZ_DATBQF010000075.1:0-18930 GCF_036560965.1 Methylosinus sp.
AGCGGCCTTTGTCACGAGGCTCCAGTCCGTCCGATTGCTCGTCCAAACCGCTCGTCAGCTACCAGATCAATCGACAACTATCTGGGTGGAACCTTCCTCCACTGGTGATACGCGCCGTCGGGGCGCACCGAACGGCTTGACGTAGATCGGAGGAAGCAGACGAACCGAGTACCCCTAGCGCATCGATCTCGCGCGCCCAATAGTGCGCCGTCGCGCAGGCTTCCATGGCCACGATGCAACGCAGCACAATGCCCAGGACTGCCAGAAGCTGGCCTCGCGTCACCTTTCTCCGAAAGCCTATATTGCCGTCGGCGGGGGCATCCTCTCCGTCAGTTCTCAATGGAAATCCTGGGTCAAATCTCGGCGGAAATCGACAAGGCGCCCATCGTATTGTAGTTTGCGCCGGACGAAAGGCGAAACAGTCGAAAAGCGACGAATGTATAAGTGTCCAAAACGCCGTCAATCTTCTGAAGTTTGTTTACAACGAAAGACCCTTCATCGTCGTCATCGCGCAGGTAGAATTTCGCCAACAGATCGAATTGACCGGAAATTGAATATATCTCTGATGTTTCCTCCAGATGGTCGACGATCTTCTCCGAGACGTCGAATGTCTGCCCTTTCGAACATTTTATTTGTACAAAAAGCGGCTTCATAGGCTCAATCCTCATGATAAAATTACCCTTGAAAACATAAGCATTGACGAAATCCAGACTTCACCCCGAGCGTCACGGCGCTCGCTGTTCGAGCGCCGATCGTGCCTCGTCCGCCGCATGCTCGTGCGGCGCGCGCGCTCGGCTACCCGCCTCGGCGTTCTCGATCGCATAGAGCAGGAAGGCGCAGGCGGCCGCGCTGAACACACTGTAATTGAGCGGCAATTTGAGCCCCGTGAAGAGGGCCATCGCCGCTCCGAAAATCGTCAGCAGAACGCCGCTCGCGAGATAGACCGGCGGCAGCCAGACGCCGACGATCAGAAAGATTCCAAGAGCGAGCTCGACGAGCGTCGCCGCCCAGGCCAACGCAGGCACGAGATGTGCCGGTAGCCAGGGGTTGAGCGCGACGACCGCCGGATAGAAGCCCTCCATGCTGCCCCAGTCGACTCCCGGACTGCCGATGATCGACCAGAGGCCCCATCTGTCGGCCACTGCCGAAAGGAAAGCCGCCGCGAGCGCCAGTCGCGCCGCCAATGTGAAATTCGCTGAAATCATGTCTCGACCTCCACCGATATGGCGCGCGTCCGTCCGGGCGCCGGCTCCATTTCGCGAGCGATGAGCTGTGTCTCGACGCTGCCTTCGAACTCGGCGAACCATTCCGGATCGAGACGACGCAGCTCCGCGGCACCGATCCGCCCGGAGCGCGTGAGAAGGCCGTATGCGAAGCGATTGGGGCCGCGAGCGATCAGCTCGGTCGGGAGCGTCTCGAACCAGCGCATGGACCTGTTCGCGGCGTCATGGAGATGCGCGGACGCCGCCTTGCGATTCGCCTCATAGGCGGCAAGAGCCTCCGGGACCGGAAGCGTGTCCAGCGTGAGCGCGCGCGACAGCTCGGCGGCGTCGTCCAGAGCGAGGCGCGTTCCGGACCCGATCGAATAATGCGCGCTATGGGCCGCATTGCCGAGCAGAACCAAATTCCCCGCGCTCCATCTCGCGCAGTCGACCTTCTTGAAATTCGTCCAGGACGAGGTGTTGCGCCGCCCGTCGCCGGCGAGAATCTTCGCGCCCTCGAGCTGGCGCGAGAAGATGCGCCTACAGGCTTCGACGCTCTCTTCGAGCCCGCAGCGGTCGAAGCCGAGCGCGCGCCAGACGGTCTCGGCGCATTCGACGACGAAGGTCGAATAGCCGTCCTCGAATTGATAACAATGCGCCCAGATATATCCGCCCGGCGTCTCCTCGAAGATGAAGCGAAATTGATCGCCCATGCTCTTGGCGACCCCGAGCCAGATATATTTGTTTGGCCGCTCCTCGGCGGTGACGCCGAAATCGGCGGCGCGCGCGTCTCGAACCTTGCTCCGCGAGCCTTCCGAGACGACCACGAGATCGGCCTCCGGCAGCGGCTCCCGTTCGGCGTCGAAGGCATGATCGTAGACGAGCTCGACGCCGAGCTCCTCGGCGCGCTCTTGCAGTACGGAGATGAGCCCGACCCGGCTCAGACTGAGGAACGAATGGCCGCGCGACCGGATCGAGCCGCCGGGCAGCTCGATGCTGATACCCGTCCACGGCAACATCTGTCGGCGAATCGCCTCGCCGCTGGCCCTGTCCTGGCGCACGAGTCGATCGAGGAGCCCTTCGCTCAGGATCAGCCCCCACCCGATGGTCTGGCGCGGCGCTCCTCTCTCGACGACGACGACGTCGACGTCGGGCCGCGCCCGCTTCGACAATATGCTGAAATAAAGACCGGCGGGGCCGCCGCCGATGCACACGATCTTCTTCATTGAGCGCGTCCTTGATGGTCGAAGGGCGTCATTGGGGATGCTCAGCCGCGGCCGAAAGCCAGCCGCTTGATGTTGACGAGATGACGCCACGTGATCGGATCGGTCGTTCCATTGCCGCCCCAGCTTCCTGAACCCTGCATAAAGGACACGGGGAGGTCCGAAGTCTCCCCCAACATTCCGTGCGTCGCCGAGGTGTTGACGAGGATGCGGCCCGCCGGCATCGCCGTCGCGAATGCGTCGATCTCCACGGGGTCCGAGCTATGAATGACGGCCGTGTGTCCGGCTCCCTCGGACCATAGCAGCGCCGCCGCGTCGTCGACGCCCCTCCCTTGCTCCGCTGTGAAGAGGGTGAGCAAGGGAGCCATCTTCTCCTGCGCGATGAATGGATACTCGCCTCTCTCCGCGGCGAGGACCAGGCAGGCAACTCGATGCGTCACCTCGAGGCCGGCGGCGGCGGCCAGAGCGTCTCCGTCGACGCCGAGCAGTTCGCGACGCAGCCGGCGTGTTTCCGGATCGAACAGCGCCTCAATCACCGGACTGCGCGCATCGCCCTCGACGACGACGGCCCCGGCCGCAGTCAGCGCCTCGAGGAATGGCGCGCGAACGCGCTCGTCGACGACGATATTGCTTTCCGAGCCGCAGACGATGCCATTGTCATAGGCCTTGCCCTTGACGATGTCGCGGGCGGCGCGGCCAACGTCGGCCGAGGATGCG
Source organism: Methylosinus sp. (assembly GCF_036560965.1). NCBI lineage: Bacteria > Pseudomonadati > Pseudomonadota > Alphaproteobacteria > Hyphomicrobiales > Methylocystaceae > Methylosinus > Methylosinus sp. Next base: position 3,143 of record NZ_DATBQF010000075.1, read on the forward strand.
ACGAGAACGGGGACATTGCCGGGGCCGACGCCGATCGTCGGCGTTCCGGAACTGTAAGCGGCGCCAACCAATTGGCTGCCGCCGGTGGCGAGTACCAGAGCGACGCCCGAATGGCTCATGAGAAGCTTCGTGCGGGAATGCGACGGCTCGGCGCAGCGCTGGACAAGATCCGCCGGAAGCCCCTCCTCTGCGAGCACGCCGCGGATCAGATCGAACGCCTGCGCGCCGACGGAATCGGCTTTCTGAGGAAAGCTCGCGATCAGCGCGTTGCGCGTCTTGATGCAGAGGAGCGCCTTGAACAGCGAATTGGGAACCGGATTGGTGAGCGGGACCACGGCGAAGATCACGCCGACGGGGCTCGCATACTCGATGAGCGATTGATCGTAGCCGATCCGCCCTCTGGTCCTCACGCCGTGGAGGCTGTGAAAGACGCGGGTCAGGACGAGACCGAGCTTATGAGTCTTGTCTTTTCGGTTGCCGATTCGGGTGACGGCGAGCTCGCGTTCGGCCCAGCCCTCGACATCCTTAGAAAAGGCTCCGACGATCGCGCGGACGACCTTGTCCAGTCGCGCATCGTCGAGCGCGTCGATGGCGTTCTGAGCGTCTCGAGCCCGCTCGACCAGCTCATCCGCGACATTCTGGTCCAGGGAAACCGGATCCGGCGCTCTAGCGGGCGCGACATTGAGCATGGACAATTTCCTTCTCTGAAATCGAACTCGTTTCACTTTCGTCCGCGCGTGATCCCGATCGGCTTTTTCCGTCCTCGATACGGAGGCCTACCACGCGATCTCCCGCCGCTTCGCGAAAAACCTTCCGTGCTGCGCCGATCGCTCGACGTCGAGCGCCAGCCACACCGCCGTGTCTGCGCCTTCCTCGGCGCTGTAGGGCGCCTTGGACGAGTCGATGAGGGAATCGAGGCCCGTGCGGCACCAGCCGGGGCTGCACACGCTGACGGAGACATTGGTGTCACGCAGGCGCTTCGCCCATGTCAGCGCGAGCATGTTCAGGGCCGCCTTGGATACTCGATAGCTCGGCGCGAGGACGGCGTCGAACGGAGAGTCCGAGTTCGAGGCTTGGCCGAGCGCGGCCAGGTCGGTGGAGATGTTCACGATCCTGGCGTCGTCGGAGCGCAAGAGCAGCGGCGCAAACGCCTTCGTCACGAGAAACGGCCCGACGAGATTCGTGTCGATCGTTCGCCGGAACTCGTCGAGCGAGATATCGTCTGGACGCTTCGTCGAATCGATCAATATGCCGGCGTTGTTGATCAGAATATCGAGGCGCCCCTCTCTGCGCTCGAGCTCGCGCGCCGCCTCGCTCACCGATTCGGGCTCAGTGACGTCGAGCCTGATCGCCTCGATGTCGAGGCCGAGCCTCCTCAGCGCCTCCGCGGCCCGCGCGCCGTCCGACTGCCGCCGCGCGCCGATCAGCACGCGATGGCCGCGCGAGGCCAGCGAACGGGCGATCTCGAAGCCTATTCCGCGATTGGCCCCCGTGACGAGGCACAGCCGGCTCATAGCGCGCGCTCCTCGACCGAAAGCCGGCTTTCGTCGCATGTCCGGCGCGCCTCCGGCGCCCGGCCGGCCGGAATGGACCGCAACACTCTCTTCAGCTTCTTTCCGGTTGCGCCGACATGCTCATGCGCGGATTGAATTTCGAGCTCGTCGATCGACGGCCAGCCACGCTCCGCGAAGAGTCGGTTCATCTCGACGAGCAGCGTGCTCGCATCCGCCGAAGCTGCGTCTTCCGACAATTCGACGAGGGCCGTGACGCGCTCCGATCCGGCCTCCGATCGCAGGATGAGGCTGACGTCGAACAGTTCTGGAAGGTGCTTGAGAAGCAGTTCCTCGGCCTGGCAGCTGTACAGGACCCCCGATTTCGTGACGATGACATCGCTCGTGCGATCGACGTGATAGAACAGGCCCTGCTCGTCGGTGAAGACGAGATCGCCAGTGAGCCAATAGCCGGCGATCTTGTTGAGTTCCGTGAGCGTGTGATTGTTCCAATACCCTTTGGTCACAGATTTCGATTTGACGCCGAGACGGCCGACGCGGCCGGCGGGCAGGCGACGGTCATGCTCGTCGAACACTGCGGTCTCCACCCAGGGAAAAGGCCGGCCGACGCAGCGATCGTAACGATCGTTCTCCTGTCCGTGAACATTGCGGAACGCCGCAAAGGCGAACTCCGAAGAGCCGACATTGTCTACGAAGAACGATCCGGCTTTGCGCCTGCCTTCGGAGTCGATGTGATGCCCCTGCGCCACGAGCTTGCGTATGTGCCGCTCGTGATTGGCGTCGCCAGTGGCGATCCAATATTGCACGGAGCCGAGATCTCGGCCCTCGAAGCTCTCGCGGCAAAGATCGACGAATATCTTGGGAAAGGCGATGACGACATCGGGTCCGATCCGCTCGATCGCCTCGAGCATCGACGCGGACTCCTTGCGCCCGAGGATGGAGACGCGCGCCCCGCGCGTCAGCGACAGCATGAGAAGCGAAATCGCCGCGCCATGTGAATGCGGCAGAGCGGAGAGGACATGGCTGCCGAGTTGACGCTCGACCTGCTGCCTCACGCCGTGGAACATCGATTCGTGAGTGAAGATCACCGCTTTCGGCAGACCCGTCGTTCCGGATGTGTGGCCGAGCATGATGACGTCGTCGTCCTCATGCTCATAGAGCGGCGGCCGCTCGCGAGCGGGATCCACGACGAGAGCGTCGACGGAGATCGCCCGCGACTCCCCGGCGATGAGATCGAAGGCATCTGGGCCAGCCGCATGACGTCGGGACTCGACCACCAGCAGGCGTGGCTGGACGATTCCGATAAATCCCCGCACCGTGTCGAGATCGAGCCCACTGTTGACGAGCGACGCCGTGGCGCCGATGCTCGTCAGCGCGACGAAATGGAGGAAATAGTCGAAACTGTCGTCCAGCAGGAGGCTGACGACCTCCCTCGGCCGTATTCCCTCCTGCGCATAGGCCGCCGCGAGACGATCGGCGGCGTCGACGATATCGCCGATCGTCAGCTCGACATCCCGCCCCTCCTCCCCGCCGAGCAGCGCCACCGCGCTCCGCTGCGCTTCTCTCGGAACGGCGGCGTTCAATCGATAGATGAAATTGCCGCCGCCGGCGGTCGGATCGTTCAAGACATGGCGCAGCAGAGTGTCCCTGAGAGATGGAGCGGAAGCCGTCATTTTCATAACTCCCGAGGTTGGACGATCGACAGAGAAAAAAGAGCGGCGATGGACAACATCGGCGAAGCGAGCGTCATTGCTCGCCGACGCGTCTCGTCAGATGAAAGGCGACCGTGGCGAAACCGCACCGAGCGTAGAAATTCTGCGCCGCGCGATTGGCGCTGCCCGTCTCGAGAACGAGACTAGAGCAGAGGCCGCGCGCGGCGACGCCGCCGACGGAGTCGATCAGCGCCCTCCCGATTCCCCGGCCGCGATCGGCCTCCGCGATCACCAGATCCTCGATATGCGCATGGCGGCCGTAGACGAAATTCTCCCGCAAGCGATACCCGGCCAATCCGACCAGCGCGTCGCCTCGAAAGGCTCCGCACAGGCGGTAGCCACCGTTCTGCTGGCGCGCCATCTGGGCTTGGAAGGCGGCCCATTCCCCGAGATGCGGCCGCAATTCCCGCATGAGCCGGAGGCACGCCTCGTCGCCGACGGCGACGTCGTGGAACTCGAGGGCCGTCACGTCCTCGTCTCCGGCTCGGGCGCAACGACATACCGCATCCCGATCGCGAGACGATTCCAGAGATTGATGAGCCCGATGAGGAAGGTCAGGTCGACGATCTCTTTCTCGTTGAACGCCGCGACCAATGGTTGATAATGTCGATCATCGGCATGGGTTGTAGCGACAAGAGTCAGCGCATCCGTCCATCCGAGGGCCGCTCGCTCGCGAAGCGAAAAGAGATCGCACTCCTCCCATGCGGCGAGCACGTACAATTTCTGCTCGCTCACGCCGCTCTTGCGTGCGTCACGGGTATGAATGTCGAGACAGAATGCACAGCCGTTGATCTGAGACGCCCGAACCTTGACGAGCTCAATCAAATCGCTTTCAAATCCAGATTTGCGGATCAGCGCATCTATGTTTGCGACAGAACGATAAATTTCCTGTGACACTTCCGATGGGACGAGACGTTTTGCGGACATGATTTGTCTTTCTAATGTCACTGCTGCTCGATGAGCCGACGTAGACTTTAAATGCGTCCGCGCATTTGTCTTGAGCCAAGACATCTCGATCGAGGTAGTCCAAGCTATGAACGATATGGGGCCGATTTTCGAATTCGTCGTCGATCGCTCGGATCGCGAGAGCGTCTACCGGCAGATCTACGAACGCATAAGATTAGCGATTTTGTCCGGAAGCCTCGCGGTCGGCGCCAAGCTTCCCTCCTCGCGAGCGCTCGCTGGACAATTGAACATTGCTCGCGGAACAGTGGACACCGCCTATCGCCTCCTTTCAGGAGAAGGATATGTCGTTTGCCGAGGAGCCGGAGGAACGATCGTTTCGCCCTTGGCCATGGTCGCCAACGCCTCATCCAATCGGGCCGACGCCGGCAAGACCGAATGGACGGACGCTTTCGACGGCGCCGCCAGTTCCCCACTCCCCTTCCAGATGGGGCTTCCCGCGGTCGACGTCTTTCCGCGGGCGCTCTGGTCTCGCCTGTGCGCCCGCCGCGCGCGACGCATCCACGCCGCGTCGATGGTCTATCCAGACATCGCCGGCCTGCCGGCGCTGCGGTACGCGATCAGCGCCTATCTGGGCATCTCACGCGGGATTGCCTGCTCGCCGGGCCAAGTCATTATCACGGGCGGCTATCAGGCCGCGCTCCATCTGATCGCCGAGATGATGATGCGGCCGGGCGACAAGATCTGGTTCGAGGATCCGGGATATCACAAGGCGAGACAGCTTTTGGAGGCGATGGGAGCATCGATCGTCCCCGTTCCCGTCGACAACGACGGCATGAGAGTGGAAGACGCCATACAGATAGCGCCCAATGCGCGCTTCGCTTTGGTGACTCCGGCACATCAGAGCCCGCTGAGCGTCTCGCTGTCCTTCGCGCGGCGCGGCGCTTTGCTCGCCTGGGCCGCCCGCCAGCGCGCCTGGATCATCGAGGACGATTATGACAGCGAGTTCCGCTATGTTGGACAACCGCTGCCGGCGCTCAAGAGCGCAGACCGCGAGGATCGCGTGATCTATACTGGTACTTTCAGCAAGGTCCTGTTTCCGTCGCTCCGCCTCGGATATCTGGTCGCGCCCGACGAACTCGTCGGGCCGTTCCTCCGGTCGATCAGCCTGAATGACGCAGGTCGCTCGCCGCTTGAGCAGGCCGTCGTCGCCGATTTTATGACGGAAGGGCATTTCGCGCGCCACCTCCATCGCATGCGTTCGCTCTATGCATCGCGGCGAGCCGCGCTGGCGCGCGCGTTGGAGACCGTCTTCGAGGACCGGATATCCGTCGACCTGCAGACGGGCGGACTGCACATCATCATTCGCTTCGGGCCGAGCTTCGACGACGTCGCGGCGGTGGACGCCTGCGCCCGTAAGGGATTGTCGGTCGTCGCCCTTTCGTCGCTCTCGCTGACGCAAGCCAGCGACCCCGGCCTGCTCCTCGCCTTCGCCAATGTGCCCGAAACGTCCGCGCTCTCGGCCTCCCGCCGTCTGGAGGACGCATTGTCCGATCTCCCGCCGATCGGGATCGAGCGCGCAGCGTCGCAGGAAGCGAATTGAGCGGTCGTCGACCGCGCGGAACGGCGCATGGCTCAGCCGCCTCAACATGTCGGCAGGCGATCTCCGCCGACGCCCGCGCGCGGGCGCCGCCTGCCGATCGCCACATAAAAGAGCGGCGTGAAAATCAAGCCGAACAATGTCACCCCGATCATACCGGCGAACACGGTCACGCCGAGCGACTGACGCATTTCCGCGCCTGCGCCGGTCGCGAAGGCCAAGGGCAGTACGCCGAGGACGAAAGCCGCAGAGGTCATGAGGATCGGCCGCAGCCTCATTCCCGCCGCCTGGGCCGCGGCGACATGCGCCTCGAAGCCTTCCGCCTCGGCCCGTCGCGCGAATTCGACGATCAAAATGGCGTTTTTCGCGGCGAGTCCCACCAGGACGACGAAACCGATCTGCGCCAATATGTCGACGTCGATATGCCACAGCTCCAGCCCTGCCAGCGCCGCCAGAAGGCACATCGGCGCGATCAACATGATCGCCAGCGGAAACGTCCAGCTCTCATACAGCGCGGCGAGCGTCAGGAAAGCGAACAGCGCCGACGCCGCGAACACCAGAAGCGTCGTATCGCCATCCTTCTTCTGCTGATAGGAGAGATCGGTCCATTCGAAGTCGAAGCCGGCAGGGAGGCGCTCCCGCGCCAACGTCTCCATGGCGAGCAGCGCCCGGCTCGACGAGACGCCTTTGGCCGCGCCGCCGAGAATCTCCGCGGCGGGATAGAGATCGTAACGCGCCACGCGATAGGGTCCGGTCGTCTCGCGCACCTCGGTGATCGAGCCGAGCGGAACCATCGAGCCGCCCTTGTTGCGCGCCTTCAGCCGACCGATATCGGCGCTGTCTGTCCGGAAGGGCGAATCGGCCTGCGCGACGACCGGAAACGTTCGTCCGAGATAGTTGAAATCATTGACATAGACCGAGCCGAGATAAATCTGCAGCGTGTCCGCGATGGCGTCCGCCGGCACGCCGACCATCTCCGACCGCTTGCGATCGATATCGACGAAGATCTTCGGCGTGCGCGTGTCGAACAGCGAGAAGACGTCGACCAACTCGGAGGTTCGATCGGCGGCGGCGGCGAGGTCGTTCGCCGCTGCGGCGAGCGCCACGAGGCCATGCCCCTCTTTGTCTCGAACCATCATCTTGAACCCGCCCGCCGCGCCGAGGCCAGGAACGGGCGCCGGCGGAATGGTGACGATGAACGCGCCGTCGATCGTGGACAGCCGCAGGCGTAGATCCTCCAATATTTTGTTCGTGTCGCGACCTCTCGCCAGGCGCTCCTCGAACGGCTCGAGTACCACGAAGATCGCGCCGGCGTTCGGGGGAAACGTATAGGTGGCGCCGTCGAGCCCGACATAGGGCGCGCCGTGGCGAACGCCCGGAACGCCGCCGATGATCCGCGTCGCTTCGCGCATGACGGCGTCCGTCCGGTCCAGAGTCGAGCCCGGCGGCAATTGCACGAGTGTGATCAGATATCCCTGATCCTGATTGGGAATGAAGCCCGTCGGCGCGCCGTTGAACTTCCACGCGGTGAGGCCGATGAGCGCGAGATAGACCGCCAGCGTCGGGCGCGCCGATTGCGCCAGCCGTTCCGTGATCCGTCCATAGACGGACGACATTGCGTCGAACCCGCTGTCGAAACGCGAGGACATGCGCTCGAGCATCCGGCGAGACGACACGGCGGGCGCGCGGGGAGACGCGACGCGCGCCTCGAGCAGCAGCGCGCAGAGCGCCGGGCTGAGAACGAGCGAGACGAGCAGAGAGATCAAGGTCGATGCGGCGATGGTGACCGCGAACTGGCGGAAGAACTGCCCATATATCCCCGACATCAAGAACGTCGGCAGAAAGACCGCTGTCAGCGTTAGCGCGATCGCGACGAGCGCGCCGCCGACCTCGTCGATCGTGTGATGCGCGGCCTCCCTCGGCGTGAGCCCGCGAGCGATGTGCCGCTCCGCGTTCTCGACGACGACGATCGCATCGTCGACGACGATACCGACCGCAAGCACGAGCCCGAACAGCGACAAATTATTGAGCGAATAGCCGACCGCCGACAGAATCGCGAGCGCGCCGATGAGCGATATCGGAATCGCCACGATCGGGATGAGCGACGTGCGCCAGCTCCGAAGGAAGACGATTACGATCAGCGTCACCAGCCCCGCGGCTTCCGCGATCGTCTTCAGAACCTCGCGAATCGATTGCCGAATATATTCGGTCGGATCATAGACGATCGAATATCCGAGCCCGTCCGGAAAGGAGGCCGATAGCGCTTTCATCTTTGCTTTCAGCCGATCGACGGTGGCGAGCGCATTGGCGCCGGGCTGCTGGAATATCCAAAGCGGCACCGACTCGAGATGATCGAGATAGGCGGTCGTGCTGTAGTCCTGCGCCGCGAGTTCGACGCGCGCGACATCCCCGAGACGCGTGATGCGCCCGGCGCCGTCGCTCTTGACGACGATGTCCTCGAATTGTCGCGGCTCGACGAGCCGACCGGTCGCTTCGACATTAATCTGGAATGCGCTCGGCGAACTGGTCGGAGGTCCGTTGAGCAGCCCGGCCGACGTCTGCAGATTTTGCGCCCTGATCGCAGCGACGATCTCGCTCGCGAGCATGTCGCGAGCCGCGATCTTGTCCGGATCCAGCCAGACGCGCATCGCCAGTCTCCGTCCCCCGAAAAGCTGGACCTCGCCCACGCCCTCGATCTGGACGAGGACGTCTCTTATCTGCAGAGCCGCATAATTCGAGATCGCGAAGCGATCGAGCGCGCCGCTCGGCGAGAAGAGATGGATGACCATCAGCATGTCCGGCGAAACCTTCTTCACCGTCACGCCGAGCCGACGCACCTCTTCCGGAAGACGCGCGAGCGCCGGCGCCAGCCGATTTTGAACCTGCGTCTGAGCGATTTCGAGATTGGTCCCCAATCTGAACGTGATGGTCGTCGTCAGCCGGCCGTCTCCGGTCGACTGGCTGTTCATGTACATCATATTTTCGACGCCGTTGATCTGCTCCTCCAGCAAAGTCGCGACAGTTTCGCCGACGACTTCCGCGGACGCGCCGGGAAAGTTCGCATTGACCTGAATCGTCGGAGGGACGATGTCGGGATATTGCGTGACCGGCAGCCGGAAATAGCCGATCGTCCCGGCGATCGTGACCATAGTGGCGAGCACGATCGCAAAAATTGGCCGCTCGACGAAGAAATGAGAGAAAGTCATCACGCTCTGCTCAATGCGCGGTTGCTTCGATCCGCCCGTCCCGAACGCTGACTCTGTTGCCCGGTCGGCTGCGGCTGGGCCCTTCGACGATGACGCGATCACTCGCGTCGAGCCCGCGGCGAATGACCCGCAGTCCATCGACGAGCGGTCCGGTCTCCACCTTTTTGCCGACGACCTTTCCTCCCTCCTCGACCACGAGCACAGTCTTTCCCGCCTGATCGGCCGATAGGGAAGAATCCGAGACCAGCATGACGGAATGCGGCCTCGAAGCGGGCAGGCGAACACGCGCGAACTGGCCCGGCGTGAGCGAATGGTCGTGATTGTCGAGCGTCGCGCGCATGCGAATGGTGCCCGTGTTCCGATCGAGGCTGTTGTCGACGAAAACGAGATGGCCCGACCGACTCCATTCGGATTCGTCGATCAGGCGGGCGCGGACCTCGATCTCCGCGAGGGGATCGAGCCCGCTCTCGACGGAGCGTAGATAGGCGACATAATCCGCTTCGCTCAGATCGAACTCCAGATAGATCGGATCGAGCGACACGATGGTCGCCAGAGGCGTGGCCTCGGCCCCGCCGCTATTGACAAAATCTCCTATCGACACCCGCCGCGCTCCGATGCGGCCGTCGAAGGGCGCCGTGACGCGGCTGAACTCCAAGTCGAGTTCCGCGGCCTCCACCGCCGCTTCGGCCTGCTCCACAGCGCCTTCCGCATCCTTCAATTGCTGCAGACGCAGATCATGCTCCTCCTCGGAGATATAATGTGTGCGCCGAAGAGCCGAGCTCCTCGCGATCTTCTTTCTCGCGAGATCGAGCTGCGAAGAGGCGATCTTGCGTTGTGCGCTCGCCTTTCGGAGCTGAATCTGGAACGGCCGCGGATCGATGGTGAAGAGGAGGTCACCCTTGCGAACCATCTGACCGTCCTTCGCCCGAATCTCCGTCAAATAGCCGCCGACGCGCGCGATCAGCTCCACACGGTCGATCGCCCGCAAGCGCCCGGTTTGCGCGATCCAATCCACCACCTCGCGAGCGACGGGCGCGGAGACCGTCACCACCGTAGGCGCCGCCTCCGCAGGAGCCCCGGCGGGCTTCGACGACGAAAAAAATCGATCGGGAGAGCCGACGAGCGACCCGGCGCCCATGACGCAGGCCATGAGGCCCAGAGCCAGCCACCTGCGCCGCCCGCGCATTTTCGACATGCGACACATGCTGCCTCCGCATTTTCCGCATGACCATCGCAGCCGCCAGCGCCTAGGTATATGGCCAAGACGCTTCAAATCGATTGGGCCAAGAATGCGCGGCCGCGATATCCGTACTATCACGCATATCGATCGCCTAAGAGAACTTGGCCTAGTCGAAAAACTCATTCATGTCTCTATACGCAGAGCAGAGCATGTATTAGTAAATTCGACGCGAATAATTTAGATTTCACTTCGCAGATATAGTAAAATATCGAACGATACCGAGCATAAATGCACGCAGAGGCGCCGCACCAGCTGGTTCGACGCTGAGGCGCATGCCCGCGAAGCGGTTCGACTGGCCGGCGCGGCTCGGAAACGACATCGTCACATCTCATTTGGAGGCTTCACGACATGACACAGATCGACGTCGACATCGTCATCGAGCGCTCCCACGACCGCGCAACGAGACCCGCGCCGATATGGTCCGGATGGCTCGAGGCCGACGATCTTCAGATCCTGACCGAGCATCGGCTGCTCGCCGCGCTGCGCGCCGGAGAGATCGATCTTCGCGGCCTGCGCGTCCTGCTCGTTCAGCACCATCTCTATTCGCGACACTTCACGCGCTATCTGACGGCTCTGATCAGCCGCCTATCGAGCTTCGACGACGTCCGCAGCCTCACCGAGAATCTGCTGGAGGAACTCGGCGTGGAAGGCGGAAGCGAGCTGACTCACGCCGAGCTGCTGCAGCGCTCGCTTCGATCGATCGGCGCCGAGACACACAAGGCGACGCCGCTTCCGCAGACGAACGCGCTCATCGAGACGATGTTGCGCCATTGCCGCTCGGTCGATCCTCTCGACGGTCTCGCCGCGCTCGGCCTCGGCGCGGAGTCGATCGTGCCTCTGCTCTACAGCCCGATCGCCGAGGCTCTGACGGCGCAGGGCTTCGACGACGATACGCTCGAATTTTTCCGATTGCACATCGCCGAGGACGAAGGGCATGCGCTCGCCATATTCGCTATTCTCGAAAGACTGACGTCGAATCGGCCGGCCGCCCATGCGCGGGCGAGGTCCGTCGGGCGCGAGGTAATCGACCGGCGCGCCGAGATGTTCGACGCGATCTGGAACGAGATCCAGAGCGGCGCCGCGGCGGACGAGCCCGCCGGGACGATCGGCCGCTCGTCCTCCGCCGACTTCTGGCGCGTCCCCCCGAAGCTGTCTGCGCAAGCGCACGAACGTCTGAGACATACCTCGGTGATCGCGGAGCAGGATTCCGGATCGTCACGCTTCTCGGACGAGCGCAGCCACAAGGTGCATATCGTGGATTTGCCCACGCACACGATCAGCATGACGATCGGACGTCTCGATCCGTCGCAATCGACGCGCCTGCATCGTCACAATTACGAGACCCTCATCTATGTGATCGCCGGGCAGGGATTTTCCCGCATCGGTTCGCGCGTCGTCGACTGGAAGGCCGGAGACGCGGTCTATGTTCCCGTCTGGGCGGCCCATCAGCACGTGAACACGGGCGCGATCGAATGCGTCTACGTCGCGTGCGAGAACGCGCCCCTGCTGCAAAATCTCGGCTCGATCGCGATGCGGGAAGAACTCGCGCCGGCCGCCGAGTAAGCAAGTCACGACGCGCATCGCCTCGACATCGGAAACGCACGGTCGGTGGATTCGGCCGATCGGCTCCTCTTGCGCATATCGCCGGAGAACCGCAATGACTTTCGATCAATATTCGCGTCCGAGCGCCGAACCACGCCATCAAGCCGCCGCGTCGCCATGGATCAATCTCGCGGCCCGCCTGGTCGCGGAGAAGCGCGAATGGCGCAAGCCCTGCTTCGTCGGCCCACAGGGCGAATTGAGCTACGCGGAGCTCGATCGGGAAATGCGCCGCGCAGCATCGGCTTTGAACTTGCTCGGCGCGCGCGCCGGCGACCGCATCTTCATCGCGCTCGACGACGGCTTCGACCTGGCGACGATCTTCTACGCCGGCCTCGCGATCGGGGCGATCCCCGTCGTCTTCAATCCGAAGCTCGACGCCAGATCCTCGGTCGAGGTGCTGAACGACTGCGCGCCCGTTCTGGCGTTCTGCAAGCCTGCCTGCCTCGACACGCTCGAAGCGGCCTGTTGGTCGACGGGCGGACGCACGCGCGTGCTCGTCGCCGCCTCCGGCGAGCGCGGCCATATCGATTGGCGACCGGCCGAAGCCGACCCGAATTGGCGCGACTTCGTATATCGCGACGTCGAGCAGACAGTCCTCATTCAATATACCTCGGGCACCACGACGGGGCGCCCGAAGGGCGTCGCGCATTCAAGCCGCGGAGCGCTCGCCGCCTGCGAGCAACTCGCGGCGCGACACCTCGGCCTGACATCGGAGGATGTGATCTATTCCGTGTCGAAGACGTTCTTCGGCTACGGAATGGGCAACAGCCTGTTCTTTCCTCTCTATGTCGGCGCGACCGCCGTGCTCGACCCGCGCTGGCCGACACGGGAGACGGTGATGGAGAATCTGACGCGCCATTGCGTCACAGCGCTGTTCGCAGTGCCGACGGTCTTTCGAATGCTGCTCGCGGCCGACCGGCCGCATTGCGCGCTTCGTCTCGCAGTGTCCGCCGGCGCTCCCTTGTCCACGCGCCTTCGATCGGCCTGGCGCGCGCATTTCGGCCTGCCCGTTCACGACAGCATCGGCGCGACGGAGCTCTTCCATATCTTCGCCACCACCTATCCCGACCAAGCCGCGACGGACGGTCTCGGCGGCATGGTCGGAGACTGGCGAGCAGTCATCGTCGATGCCGACGAGCGTGTCGTGGCGCCGGAGGAGATCGGCGTACTGCTCGTGCAATCCTCGGCGCGCGCGCTCGGCTATTGGAGCCGGTCCGCCGAGACCGTCCAGCGCTTCGACGATCCTCGCTTCGGAATAGGCTGGTTCCGCACCGGCGATCTCTTCAGCCGGGATGCGTCCGGCCGCCTTCACTTCCATGGTCGCGAGGATGATCGCTTCAAGGTGTACGGGCGCTGGATCATTCCCGGCGATATCGAGGCCCTCGTCGCGCGACTTCTTCCGGATCTTGACGAAGTCGTTCTGGTTCCAGCCCGCGGCGACGATGGGGAACTGCGGCCGGTCCTGTTCCTGCGGGCCGAAGGCTCTTCGCTCGACGCGGCCGCCGAGCGCGTCGCCTCGCTGCTTCGCGCCAATTACGACAGCTATCAATGTCCGGCGCTCTACTTGTCTTTCGGAGGGGCGCCACCCCTGTCGAGCAATGGCAAGCTCGATCGCCGCGCATTGAGCGAGCGGGCGAACGCAGCCTTCGCGAATGAGGCGAGCGCGCTGGTCAAGGAGGGCGTATAGCCATGCTCGACGTCGATAGTCTCACATCCTATGCCGCGGCAGGCTACGCGCGGGCGCCGTTGTCGCGGCGCCTGCCGCTGCCGAGAGCCGCGCCATCGGCGATCTATCGAGCTCTCGCGCATAGCCGCGATCATTTCCTGTTCGAGACGCGCGAACGCATCGGAGACGACGGCGAGAGATGGTCACCGCGCATGTCGGTGATCGGGCTCGAATGCAGCGAACGTATCGAAGTCGACGGCAAGCGTCTGGTCAGACGGCGTGGGGACACCGTCCTTGAGGAGACGAGCGACGCAGATCCGCTCGCTCGACTGCAACGGCTCCTGGCGAGCCGGCGGGCGCCACGGATCGCCGGGTCGCCGGAATTTTGCGGCGGACTCTTCGGCTACTTCGGATTCGAGACTGCGCGGATGATCGAGCCCCGACTCGACCGTCGCCCGAGAAAGCCGAAGCCCTACGAGCTTCCGGAAATCGCACTTCTGATCGCCGAGCACGCGATCGTGTTCGATCATTCGAGCCGCCATGTCGAGATCGTCGTCGACCTTGCGATCGGCGGCCTCCCGCGAAGCGAGATCGCCCGTCGTCGAGACGAAGGGCTGGCGCGGATCGACGAACTGTGTCAGCGCCTGGAGAGCGTCGACTTCGAGGACGAAGCGATCGCGCCGGAGGGCGATCGACGACAGCCGAATGATCCGACCTATGTCTTTCCACAACAGCTGTTCGAGGCGGCGACGGAGAAGGCGCGAGACTATATCGCCGACGGCGACATCATGCAGGTGGTGCTGTCACAGCGCTCGACGAGACGGCTGCGATGCGAGGGGATCGACTATTACCGCGCTCTGACGAGCGTTTGCGGAGGCCCCTACAGCTATTTGCTGACGCTTGGCGACGCTCGGGTTGTCGGAGTGTCGCCGGAGACGCTGTTCCGTCTCCGCGACGGCGCCGTCGTCAGTCGCCCCATGGCCGGAACGCGGCGGCGCGGGGCGGATGCGGTCGAAGATCTGCAGCTCGAGCTCGAGCTGCTCGCAGACCCGAAGGAAAACGCCGAGCATATGATGCTGGTCGACCTCGCGCGCAACGATCTCGGCCGCGTCTGCGAGGTCGGCAGCGTCGAGGTTGCCTCCAAGCTCGTCGTCGAGCGCTATTCTCATGTGATGCATCTGGTTTCGACCGTGGTCGGAAGGGCGATTCCCCAGCTCGACGGCGTCGACGTGCTGCGAAGCGCTTTTCCGGCCGGCACGCTGAGCGGCGCTCCGAAGATCCGGGCGCTGGAGATCATCGACGAGTTGGAGCCTTGCGGTCGCGGCGTCTATGGCGGCGCGATCGGATATCTCAGCTGGGACGGCGACGCCGACTTCGCGATCGCCATTCGCACGGCCGTGCTGAAGGACGGCGTGCTGCAAATGCAGGCCGGCGCAGGCGTCGTCCATGATTCCGATCCGCGGCGGGAATGGCAGGAGACGATCGAGAAAGGCCGGCTGCTCACGACGGCAGCCGCGCTCGCCGAGGCGATTCGATTTCCCGCGCGAAGCGCGCAGTTCCCGAGCCGCCGGACGGTCTCGGCAGACTCGAGGATAACTGCAAATGCACCTCATGATCGATAATTACGACTCCTTCACCTACAACATCGTTCAATCTTTCGGCATCCTCGGCGCTTCGGTCGCCGTTCGCCGCAGTGACCAGATCTCGCTCGACGAGATCGCCGAGTTGAACCCGGAGTCTCTCATCATTTCTCCGGGCCCCTGCACGCCGAGCCAGGCCGGCGTGTCCGTGGCGGCAATTCGCCGCTTCGCCGGCGGGCTGCCGATGCTCGGCGTCTGCCTTGGACATCAATGCATTTCGGTGGCGTTCGGCGGCTCTATTCGACGAGCCTCAGAAGTCGTTCACGGAAAAGTCTCGAAGGTGACGCACGATGGCCGCGGGCTCTTTCACCGGATACCGCAAGGCTTCGCGGTCGGCCGCTATCATTCGCTCGTCGTCGACGATCTGCCCGATTGCATCGTCGTCAGGGCGCGCGAGCAACGCGCTGACGGACGCGACGGCGAGATCATGGCGCTAGAGCATGCCGAGTTGCCGATCTGGGGGCTGCAATTCCATCCGGAATCCGTTCTGACCGAGCATGGGTTGAAGCTGCTCGACAATTATCTGAACCTAGTCGCAGGGTTCAACGGGCGCGGAACGTCGAAAACAGAGCCGGCCTCGCAAATTCGGACATTAGCGTGAGTGGATTTTCTGCCTGACAGCGGCGAGGATTCTCGCTGCGAATCAGGAGCATTCGATGACGAAGAAGAGCCGCCGGACACATTCTCCGGCGTTTAAAGCGAAGGTGG
>NZ_DATBQF010000076.1:0-28508 GCF_036560965.1 Methylosinus sp.
GACAGTGATTCACGGAAGTGTGATTCTCGGAGTGCTTAGATCAGAGAAAGGCTTCCGGGCGGCGACGTTCGGGGGCTTTTTTCTTTTGCGGGTTCAATCTCCTGATTCATTTATGATCTTCGTCTCCTTAAACGCTCGATAGAGTGCGTCGAGATTAGACGAGATGTATCGGCCGAACTCACTCGCTTCTTTCGACTTGAGCGAGAGGTTGAAGCTGCTTCCGTTATTCTGGTAGCTTGCAGATACGCTCTTGCTCTCTGATTCCCAGCACGCCGGGTCGGTCTTCCCCCGCGCGGACTTCCGTGGCTTGCGTCCGAGCATCTGGAGCTGGGCGAGCAAAAAATTGAACCGCTCCATTACGTCTTTGGAACGGAATTCGTCGGACGCCACGACGACAATCGCAGCCTCCGCGGCCTTCGGCGACTTCACCTGCTTCTTGAGTTCTTCCCACCGGTCGCGGCCAATGGTCTTGGCCGCGCCGATTGCTTCGATCACGGACCCAGGAACTGTCTCCGCCACTGAAAGCATCCTCGACAGCAAGCTATCGTCGACCGTCAGCGCGGATTTGATGATTTCCTTCCGCTGCCCCATGTCGAGGAGCTTCTTGGCGAACAGCGCCTTTTCGATGAAAGACAAATTTGCTCGTGCAGTGTTCTCCTGACCCTGCGCGATAATATGCGCGATATCCTCTAGGTTCTTGATCACCGCGCGAACAGGAATACCCAGTTCTTTGGCGACGCGCGCGCGACGGTGGCCAAACACGATCATGAATCGGCCCTTGCTCTGCGGATGAGGCCGCACAAGAATCGGCGTCGATTGTCCGTGCTCCCTGATCGCCTCGCGCAGATCGGCGAAATCAGCATCGTCGTCTTCGATGCGATCCGCGACAAATGAGCGATCTAGAACTGAGACATCGAGTTCGACGACTGTTTCCCCGGCCAGCATTTTCTTCGCGTTCTCGGCCATCTCATCGATCGAAAGCATCATCGAGCGAGACGCTCCGCGAAGCGCATAATCATGCCGCGCGGCAACATCGGCCTTCGGTGTCTCCGCCCCCGTGATAGTCGCCAAGAGGTTCTTACGGGCCATATCAGGGTCCTCTCCCTTGCGCTAATCTCTTGAGGAATTTAGCGGTTCGGAAATTCTGCACGGCTGTCAAAATGAAGATCATCTCCGCCCCCACGCTTGATGGACGAGCGCTGTGATTTCCTCATTGACTGCATTCAACGCCTCCAATGCGCGGTCATATGTTGCGCGCGTGAATTGGGCGCGCTCGACCTCGTACAGCGTCTGATTAGTGATCCCCGCGTCCGAAATAGCGGTCGATTTCACCATCGGGCTTTTGAGCATCTGCTTTGGAAATAGCGATTGCATGAAACCAACCATTTGCGCCTGCGGGCCATCGGTCGGCTCATAGCGCGTGACGAGATACCGAAACCATTTGAGGCGGACATCGGCTCCGGCTCCGCTGATCGATTGAAGAACGCCGCCCAGCATCAGCAAAAATTGGCTCATCGACATAACGTCCAGCATCTGAGGATGGATGGTGATGAGAACGGCGGTGGAAGCCGCCAATGCGGTCAAGGTGAGATAGCCGAGCTGCGGGGGGCAATCGATCACCACGACGTCATAATCGTGATCGACCTCCTTTAATGCGTCGGTGATCCGGGTGAAGAACATCCGCCCGTCGGCCGAGGATTTGTCGGAAGCGGCGAGAGGCGTTTCATATTCGTATTCCTGCAGTTCCAAATTCGCAGGAACGATGTCGAGCCCGGGGAAATTGGTGCGCCGAACGACCTCGGAAATCGGCTTCTTCGAGCCATCGTAACGTAGGGCCTCATAGAGTGACGGATTCCGATCGAGCTCGGGCTGAATACCGTGAAGCGCGGATAGGGAGGCCTGTGGATCGAGGTCAATTGCGAGCACGCGATGGCCGGTGAGAGCGAGGTGCTGGGCCAGATGAGCCGCCGTCGTGGTCTTTCCACTGCCGCCTTTGAAATTGACGACGGCGATAACCTGGAGTTTTTCCCCCCCACGTCGATGCGGTACATATTTTTTGTAATCGGCTCGCCCGTGACGATCGAGATACTGCCGCAACTCTAACATTTGCTCAGCCGTGTAGCTCCTACGTCCAGACGCCGAGGTGGCGGGAGTAGGGCCCTTGCCTTCGAGATGGAGCTTCTTAATGTTAGATGACGTCACGCCCAGAAAATATGCGGCCTCCGCCAAGGAAAAGGAGCGAAGGCTCTTAACGGCGTCGGGCGGATAATGCTCTAACCGGAGCATGTTCAGCTTATCCGAGATCAATTCTCCCTGTTGAAGAATAGTCTCGTAGAAGCTGAAACCGCCCATCTCGTCCATAGCTGTCGTCACATTCATCGGCGCCAATTCCCGAAATAACGCTTTTCCACGCCAAACCCGCCTACAAGCGGGAATTAATCCTGATTCTCTCTGCTCCGCAACGAGTTTTTGGTTAATGACTGGTTAACGTCGCGGACCACCCCTGCGACGAGCCTTGCCTCAGAGGCCGCACTATTTGCCTGTTTTTACGCTGTTTTCTGAGATCTTGCACGGCTGTCAAACAAAGAGAAAATGGGCATATCATGCGTTCTGGAGTCGCGAATTGTCGGCGCGCGAGACCAAGGCTGACGACGAGGCGCCTGCGGCGCAAGCCGGCCACATATCGCATGCGGAAGCCCCCGGACCGGAGCAGGAGAGGGCGCCGTCATGGAATAGTTGACGACGGTATCATCCGCGATTTCGCGTGCTTCCGAGTGCTAGTTCAGACCCTAAGAGCCCGAGAAGCTCCAAACCGAAAAGACACCGAGCGTTTCGCTTGGAAAGCCTGGCGATAACTTGGCGGATGTGCGCCGGCCGTCGCCCCCCTCGAGTCTCGCCAATTCCACTCGGCTGACACCGACGGTCATCCCAAGGCGAATAGGGCGCGGAGCGCTGGTCGACCGTTGGCGTCGAAGTCGAGACAGTGATTGATCATCGCGTCCATCGGATCGCCGCCGCGCACTTCGAGGAAAACGAGGGCTGCTTCGATCAGAGCCCATCCGCGCATGCGGCTTGTCTGGGGCAGGGCGATCAGTCCCGGATGGATCGGTTCACGGCCGAGCAGCGCGCGAAAATCGCCGATGTTTTCGGTGACGATGACACGATCCTCGGCGATGCAGAGGTCCTTTACCGTGTGGTCGAGCTGACCGCGTCGACCGACGTGAAGCGGATGAATTGCATCATGCCCCAGATGGGCGAGTTCGATGGCAAAACTCGGCGACAAACACTCGTCGATGAACAATCGCATTCTATCACGCCGCCGGCCGTCGCGAGACGTTTTGGGGCCGGCCGGAGAGCGGATGCGATCTGGCGAACAGGAGCGCCGCTTCGAGGGCTTCCCGTGGAAGATCCGGATTTTCGGCGGCGATGTCGTCCATGCTGTCGCCGTGTTCGAGGCGAGCCTCGATGGAATGCACCGTGAGGCGCGTGCCTTTAATTACGGGCAGTCCTCCTTTGATGCCGGGGACACTGTCGATCCAAGTCTCGCGCGCTCTCAGATACCGATCGGTGCGCTCGAGCGCCTCACCGGCGAGTTCCCCGATATCGGCCGTTACAGATGGCGCGATTTCGACGTGCGCGGTCTTCAGACGCGATAGCTCGTGGCTTTTGAGGGCCTTTATCAATTTGCGCTTGCCTGCGATCGTCAGCGTGACGTCACCGGTCAGTCGACGGACCAACGTGGCGTAGGCGACGCTCTCCACGCCGAGGAAGCGGCGCGTGCCCACCCCCTTGCCGGAGCGCAGGGCGGGAATTTTTCCGGCATGAACCAGCAGGACTTTTTCCTCGATCGCCTTTTCGATGGCCCGTTTGGGTACACCGGCGAGTTCGGCGACTTCGCGCGGCGTGAGATCGGCTGCAGTGCGGGTCATGCTCGCCTCTAAATTGGTTCCTAATTAGGGATAGGTTATATGATGGTGCGAGAAAATCCAATGTCGATACGACACGGCGCTCCCAAGCGAACGAGCCAGCGGCGGGTCCTCTCGGCCCCGGTGTCCCCGAGGCGCCTGTCGCTCGCGCTTCACGAGCCGCGATAAGGCGAATTGAGATGCGCGAACTCGTATCGACCTCAAATGGTCACGAGTTAAATCAGATTTGAGCGGGCTGCTCGCCTTTGGGCTCAATGCGGCCGGTTTGATCAACCTCCTCGTCTCGGAGGGCGATGCGCGCGATCCGATCGACGACGCTGCGCGACGCGAGAGCGCCTCACGTCTTGGGCGCGGGCCGGCGACGTCGTTCCGGCGCGTTTGCGGCGCTTGACGCGCTGTCGCGACGCTACCCTGGCCATCCGTCGGCCTGGTTCTTGAGCCACGCGCACCACCGACGGCCGCGGGAGGAGGGGGGGGGGCGCTCTCGTCGACGCGCCGCTTTTGTTTCAGGATCGGATCAGCGCGATCGTGAACGGCGCACAGGAGAGCCACTCGCGGCGCGACCCGGCCCTGGCGACACTCTGGGCGCCGCTCGACATTCTGGGGATTGCGCGGCCGATTCTGGCGCTGCGCAGCGCCAGCGGGTGGCGACGCCCGGAACGTCATCGGCTCCCCCGATTCGCTCGGGTGCTCACCGCTCCGATTGCGCATCCCGACGCTCAACGCGGCGGACGCGGTTCTCGATCTGGTTACCGACCCTGTCGAGGCGCTTCGAGCCCCCCGCGCCGTTGCGAAGTCTTCCGGCGGGACTTCGCTCGGCGCACGTGTATAGCGACGGCGGGGCGGGCGAATTCCGACGCATCACATGCGAGATCCTGGCAAATCCGAGATGGCGGGACGCCGAAGATCTCCCGCAGCGACGGCGACGACGCGTTCTGTCGCGGCTGATCGGCGCCGCGCTCGCCGCTCAGCGCAGGCAGAGCGGCGTCGGCCGGACGGGGCTGGGGCCATGGGTGTCGTGTCATCGGAAGCGCTCGAAGAGCTCTCTCCTGTCCAAGGGCCGTCCCGCGGGCACACTCGGATGCCAAAAATCCGACGCCACGGAGCACTCCCGAGCGCGGAAACCGCCTCGATCGCCCGGAAATCCGGGGCTGTGGGATTATGTCCGATAAGCGCGGATTATCGGACATAGAACATGCCAGACGAGTGCGGCGGATATCCCCTCAAATAGCACGAAACACCGCCGCTATTGCGCGCTAGGCGCCGATTGGAGTCCGAGAACCCGCTCGCCGACCCTGTCGCGCCTGTGCACACCCGCTAGACTCGCCGACGCATGTGCGACGGCGCCAAGCGCGGAAAAGCTGCCGCGGTGGCAGACAACAGCCTGACGAACGCCGGCCGGCCGGCCGTCTGAATCTGCTGTGGCGCAGCTACAACCACCAGCCAGCGCGGCTTGACGCCAAGCCGCTGCACGCCGTTGCGGATTCGTTCGAACTCGCTCAATGGATCGACGCGGGCGCCACGGCCAACGAACTGGCCATGGTCGACACAGAAGGAGCTCAACTGGCGGCCGCGGCGCGTCGCCGCCGTCATCCGGGCGCTCGCCCACTCGCCGCGCGACAAGTCGGAGATGGTCGCGCGACGATCGCGCTTGTTTGAAAGTAAAACAATTCCATATTTTGAGGCCGACGCCCGTATGTTATTATATTATATACAATAATTGATTTTTTATAAATGTTTCAATATGGCGTGGCCGCAATTGATCTTCATGTCTGTAGTTAATACTATAACTATAACGATAATATATGTGCAATGAAGGTATCGATAGGAATGTGCAGCTCTCGTTGGCTCCAGGTATCAAGTCGATCTTCCGTAAAAAGGCGGTCTAATAGCCGCGTCGACGGGGGCAGATTGCTCAGCGCCGCTGCGCTTCTGCTTCTTGGCGCAGATAGCCCTGCGCAGGCGGAGTCGGGCGTCACGTCTTTGCCCGCGGTCGCCGTCGACGCGCCCAAAGAAAAGCCGCGGGCGCTCGTTCGGCAAAACGCAGCCGCTGCGCGCGTCGGGCCAAAGCGAGCGCGCGCCGCGACGACCCCGGCGCAGCACCGCGCATCGTCTCCTTCCGCGGCCGCGACGCCTTCTGCGTCGTCCGCGCCGCTTACGGCTCCGCCGCAAGCCAAGCTCGGCAATTTGCCGAAAGAATATGTAGGCGGCCAAACGGCGCGCGGCGCCCGTCTCGGCATGCTCGGCGATCGCGATTTTCTCGACACGCCTTTCAATATGACGAGCTACACGTCGAAGCTCATCGAAAATCAGCAGGCGCGCACGCTTTCCGATGTACTCGAGAATGATCCTTCCGTGCGCTTCACCGTCTCTTCTGGCCAGGTTCGCGAGAATTTTCGTATTCGCGGCTTTTCAGTGCTCGTCAGCGAGACGGCGCTCAACGGACTCTATGGCGTCGCCCCGGACGGCCGCGTGCCCACGGAGTTTCTTGAGCGCGTCGAGGTGTTGAAGGGGCCGGCGGCGCTTTTGAGCGGCATGGCTCCCTATGGCGCGGTCGGCGGATCGATCAATCTCGTCACCAAGCAGGCCGGCGAGACGCCGGTGACGAGCGTCACCGGCGATTATACGTCGAACGCGCAATTCGGAACGCATATCGATGTCGGCAGGCGCTTCGGTCAGGACAACGCCTTCGGCATTCGCTTCAACGGCGCCTATCGCGGCGGCGACACGACGCTCGATTACCAATCGCGCGAGCGCGGGCTCGAGGCGCTCGCACTCGACTATCGCGGCGAGAAGCTGCGCGTCGCGCTCGATGCCTATTTTAACCAGGAGATCGCGCGCGGAGGCGTGCCGATGATGGCGAGCTTCACGGGAACGGGCGTCGCCGCCGCGCCGGATTCCAGCAACAATATTTTCCGCGGACTCTCTGGCCGAATGAACAATTCGGGCGCCATGGGGCGTGCGGAATATGATCTGGCCGACAATGTCACTCTGTTCGCGAGCGCCGGCGCGATCGACGCCCGGTTCAACGGGCTGACGAACTCGACCGTCGCGACCAATGTCAATGTGCTCGGCCGCTACAGTGGAACCTCCATCGATTTGCGCGGCTATACCGACACGATTTCGGTTCAAGGCGGCCTGCGCGCCAATTTCCGCACCTTCGAGATCGACCATCGATTGTCTTTGAGCGCGGCGAATCTCGAATCGAAGATCGGCTCGGCCTTTCAGCGCAGCTCAGCCTATGTGTCGAGCATCTACTTCCCCGTCACGCCGCTCATCGCGCGCGATCCTGGAGAAGCGCCGAAGTCGACCGATACGACGCTTTCGAGCATCGCCCTCGCCGATACGCTCTCCGCTTTCGACGATCGGGCGCAGCTCATTCTCGGCCTCCGCGCGCAGCGTGTTCAAACGAAGAGCTACAATACCACCACAGGCGCCGAGACGACCTATTACGACGAGAGCGCGGTGACCCCCGCTTTCGGCCTCATCATCAAACCTCTGCCGATTCCAATGTCTCTTTACGCCAATTACATCGAGGGCCTGACCCAGGGCGACCGCGTCACCGACACGGCGGCGGCGAATTATAATCAGATGTTTCCACCCTATAAGTCGCGGCAGATCGAGACGGGCGTCAAATGGGACGCCGGACAGATCGCCAACACGCTGAGCTTCTACGAGATCGAGAAGCCGAGCCTCGTCAAGAGCGGCAATGTCTACAACGCTGACGGACGCCAGCGCAATCAAGGCGTAGAATGGAACGTGTTCGGCGAAGTCGGCGAAGGCGTGCGGATTCTCGGCGGAGCGGCCTATACGATCGGCGTGCTCACCAAGACGGCGAATGGCCAGCTCGACGGCAAAACCGCCTATGGAACGCCGAAATGGCAGGTCAATCTCGGCGGTGAGTGGGATACGCCATACGTTCCGGGTCTGACGCTCGAAGCGCGGGTCGTCTATACGAGCGCGCAATTCGTCAACTCCGCCAACACGCAGAAAATTCCCGAATGGACGCGTGTCGACGCGGGCCTTCGCTATTCGACGCAGCTCTTCGACAAGAAGATCGCCTTCCGCGCCAATGCGAATAATCTGCTCGATCACAATTATTGGGCAGGATCCTATTTCGCGGACGGCATCGTCACATTGAGCGCGCCGCGGACGGTTCTCCTGTCCGCGACTGTCGACTTCTGAGGGGAGCGACATGTCGGCGGCGCTCATCCCTTCATCGGCTCTCACGCTGGTCCTCGCTGGCGCTGCCTGTCTCTATATCGCCTCGCCACGCCAATCGCTCTTGCGCGTTCGGTGGCGGAGGGCGGGCCTCCTCGCTGTGGCCCTTCTCCTCGCCGCGTGGATGATCTGGCGGATTCGTCTCGAATCGTCGACCGCTGTCTTCACGACGCTCGCCGCGCTGATGCCGCTGCTGATCGCATTGCCGAGCCTCGCTGCGCTGACAGGAAGGAAATAGGCATGGCCGAGCGACGTAGCGATTGGTTGAGCAAGAGCCTTTCCGGCTCTGCGCTCGGATTCACATTGGCGATCGCTCTCGCCGGCCTCTTCGCCGTCGCCGGCCCCGGCGGCCTCGATGCGCGCAACAAATATCAATTCGTCATGTGGCTCGTCGCGCCGATCTGGCTCGGCGTCGCCAGTCTCGTCTTTTTCTTTCGCAGTGGGCGCGCCGCGTTTCTGTGGCTCGGCGGCGCCAATCTTCTCGCCTTCGGTTGTCTCTATCTCTGTCGACGGCTTCTGCACTGAGGGCAAGCAATGCGCGGCGAAATCTTGCGGCTCTATAAGAGCGTTCACACATGGACCGGCCTCGCGACCGGCATGCTGCTCTTCGTCTGCTTCTACGCGGGCGCGCTCACTGTCTTCGAGGAGCCGCTCGCCCATTGGGCCTCGCCGCCGACCTACGGCTTCGCTTCGATCGAGGACGCCGATCGGCTCATCGAGGCGACCTTGGCGACGCGGCCGGATGTGGCGAAGGACTTCACGCTTCATCTCGCGATGGCGAACGAGCCGGCTCGTCTGAGCTGGCGCAAGAGCCGCAGCGACGATGTCGTCTGGTCGGCGACGCTCGGCGCCGATGGCGAATTGCGCGTCGAGAGCTCCAATGTTTCGGGCGTCGGCGCCTTCGTCGACACCATCCATCGCACCGCTGGCCTTCCCGTCGACCGTGAGACCGGAACGACGGTGATGGGCGTCGTGAGCGCAGTCTACGCCGTCGCGCTCGTCTCCGGCCTCATCCTGGTTCTGCCCTCGCTGTCCAAGGACTTTCTGGCGCTGCGTCTCACTGCGAATCTGAAGCGAATGTGGCTCGATGCGCATAATCTCGTCGGCGTCGCGAGCTTTCCTTTCCATCTCGTCATCGCGCTGACCGCGGTCGTGTTCGGTCTGCACGAGCCGATCTATGACGCTCTGGATCATATCGTCTATGACGGCAAGCTTTCGACGATCATGCGTTCGACAGGCCCGTTCGGAGGCGTGAAGCGCGACGAGCAAAAGGCGCCGATGAAGCGGGTCTCGGAATTGGTCGCGGCCGTCGCGGTCGTGTCGCCGGAGTTCTCGCCTACCAGGCTGCATTATCGCGACGCCGATACGCGTGGCGCGCTCGTGCGCGTCGCGGGGGAGGACCCACGCTTCCTGTCGCGCGGCGGAGGATTCGCCGTTTTGCGCGGCGTGACCGCAGAGATCGTCAATGTCGATTACCTTCCAGAAAAGCAGAGCGGCTGGACCGCCGCCGTGTCGCCATTCTTCGCGCTGCATTTCGGCAGCTATGGCGGCGCGCCTGTCCGCTGGGCCTATTTCTTTCTCGGCCTCGCCGGCGCCTTTCTGTTCTATTCCGGCAATCTCTTGTGGATCGAATCGCGTCGGCGGACCGCGCGCCGCCATGGGGAGCAGGTCGTGCAGACGACGGCCTCGCGCCTCATGGCGGCGGCGTCGATCGGCGTTTGCTTGGGATGCGTCTGCGCGCTGTCGTTCGCCATCGGCTCCACCAAATGGCTCTATGGCCATGTAGAGGACGTCGACGCATGGCGGCGCGGGATTTATCACGTCGTCTTCTTCGGCGCTCTCGCCTTTGCTCTGCTGAGCGGCGCGGCGCGCGCCGGAATAGCGCTGGCCTATGTCGCGGCGATCGGCGCCCTCTCGCTCCCCGTCACCAGCGCGCTCGCATTGGCGGCGCCCGGCCTCGGGCCTTGGGCGGGGGCCGATCCCGAGAGCGCGGGGGTCGACATCGTCGCTTTCGGCGCCGCGCTCTGCTTCGCTGCTCTGGCGCGCGCGACCGCGCGCCGCGCCGCGCTGGGGCCGACGGATAGCGTCTGGTCGACGCGCGAGACGACGCGAGGCGCCCGAACGCCACTTTCTTCGAACGGATGCGCCGCCGCGGTCGGCGCCGGTGAAGGAGACGACATCCATGGATGATGCGCAGATCAATCCCTTCGACGACGAGCGGCTGAACTTCGTCGTTCTCGTCAATTCCCGCGCGCAATTCGCGCTGTGGCCGGATTTCTCCGCCGATCCGAAAGGATGGAGCCGGGTCTTCGGGCCGGGACCGCGGCGGCAATGCATGCAATATGTCGACGATCATTGGATCGACATGCGCCCGCGCGCCGAGGCGGGCGGCTGAAAGGCCTTTCCGTACGCATTATTTGTTTCGTGACATTCGATTTTTCGCAGGACCACAAATCGTGCTCGCAGATATCGCTCCAGAGCGGCCGCGCGCCGCTGCGCAGATGCTTCCGCTCGTCGCGGCGCAGCCCGGCATATGGATGGCGGATCAGATCTTCGCCGCTTCCAACGCCTATGTCGTCGCGCAATATGTCGAGTGGAATGGGAGGCTGGACGTCGCCTGCTTCAGCGCGGCGGTCCGTCTCGGGCTCGCCGAAGCGGATCTCGTTCATGCGCGCTTCATCGAGACCGAGGCGGGCCCCGCGCAAATCGTGCCCAGTGTCCCGCAGGCGGTCGATCTGCCTGAGCCGGAGCTCGTGGATCTCAGAGGCGAGGACGATCCTGTCGCCGCCGCGCTGCGCGCGATGCGCGTCGATCTCGAAGCTCCTTTGTCGATCGCCGAAGGCGCGCAGCTCTATCGCCATATTCTGTTTCGCCTCGGGCCGGCGGCGGAGCCCGGAGCGGGCGTCGAGCGCTGGTTCTGGTTTCAGCGTTATCACCATCTCTCGGTCGACGGATTCGGCTTCGCGGCGATCGCGCGACGGGTGAGCGAGATCTACACCGCGCTTCGTCGTGGGCTCACGCCGTCTCCATCGCCTTTCGTTTCATTCGCCGAGGTCGTGAAGGAATATGCGGCTTACGAGGGCTCGCCGGCGCAGGTCGCCGATCGGCGATTTTGGGCGGAGCATGCGCGGGATCTGCCGCCTGCCGCCACCTTGTCGCTGCGGCGCGCCGCGGCAAAGCGATGCTTCACGCTTCCGTTGCGTGAGCGGATCGTGCTGGACCTGCGCACGACGACGCTATTGTCTGAGCAGGCGAAGGCGGGACGCGTCTCGGTCGGCGTGATGGCGATGACGGCGCTCGTCGTCTATCTGCGTCGCATGACGGGCGCAGCGCGCCTCGCGGTCGGCGCGCATTTCATGCGCCGCATGGGCTCCGTCGCGTTGCATGCGGTGGGACCGGTGGTGAATGTCCTGCCGCTGCAGATCGCGATCGACGCGAATATGTCCTTCCTCGATGTTGCCGCCGCGCTGGCGAGCGAATTGGATGTGGTGCGTCGGCGGCAGCGATACGAGGCCGACCAGCTGCGCCGCGATCTCGGCTTCCTCGGCTCGGGACGTCAGCTCTATGGGCCGCTGCTGAACTTCAAGATGTTCGACTATCGCCTCGACTTCGCCGGCGTCGAAGGGATCACGCATCAGCTCGCCTCCGGCCCCGTCGAGGACATCGAATTCGACCTCTATCTCGGCGAGCGCGGGCTCATCGTCGAGCTCGTCGCCAATAGCGAGCGGTACGGGAAGGAAGAGCTCGAGCTGCACGCCGAGCGTCTCTCCCGCTTCGCGCGTCGGCTCGCAGAGACCCCAGACGCGCCGATCGGCGACGTCACGCTCATGACTGAGAGCGACGCGGCGCTGATCGCGGCGGCCAATGACACGAGGCGCGCGGTTCCATCGATCACGCTCTGCGATCTCCTCGACGCGCAGGCCGAACGTACGCCGACTGGGCCCGCTTTGATCGATCGTAGCCGCTCGCTTTCCTATCGCGACATGCGCCTCCAAGTCGTGCGGCTGGCGCGGGAGCTCGCCGCCGCTGGCGTGGTCCGTGGCGATCGCGTCGCAGTGGCGCTTCCACGCTCCGTCGATCTCAGTCTGGCGCTGATGGCGGCGCTCGAGGCGGGGGCCGCTTATCTGCCGCTCGACACGAGCTATCCCGACGAACGCCTCGCCTTCATGGTCGCGGACGCGGAGCCCCGGCTCATTGTCACCGATCGCTCGCTGCGCGGTCGCTTCGAGATGATGGCGCCTGTGCTGATCTTCGATGCGCTCGCCCTGGTCGAAACGGATGCGCCCCCCGCGCAAGTCGCTTCGCCATCGGCGGAAGATGCGGCCTATATCATCTACACGTCAGGGTCGACGGGACGGCCGAAGGGCGTCGTCGTGCCGCATAGCGCCGCCGTCAATTTCCTTCTCTGGCTGCAGCACGAATATCGCCTCACGCAGGAGGACGTCGTGCTGCAGAAGACGCCCTGCAGCTTCGACGTTTCGGTCGGCGAATTCTTCTGGCCGCTGACGGCGGGCGCGCGCCTCGTGATGGCGCCGCCGGAAATGGATCGCGATCCGGCGGAACTGCTGCGCGTCATTCGTGCGCATCGCGTCACGACCCTGAATTTCGTGCCCTCGCTGCTCTCCGCCTTTGTGGCGGCCGCGCTTGCGACGCCGGGCTCCGAGCCGGACAAGACCGATCTGCGGCGCGTTTTCTGCATCGGCGAGCCGCTGTCGCGCGAGCTCGCAGAAGCATTTCAGCGGACCTTCCGCGCGCCGCTGCACAATGTCTACGGCCCGACCGAGGCGACCGTGGAGGTCACTTACCAGCCGGCTTTCGGCGCAGCGCTCGCCGAGGCGGAAGGCGTCGGCGTGCCTGTGGGACGCCCGCTCTGGAATTGCGGCTTGCGCGTGCTGGACGCGCGGCTGCGTCCGGTCCCGATCGGCGTCGCCGGCGATCTCTATCTGACCGGCGCGCAACTCGCCCAATTTTATTGGCGGCGGCCTTCGCTGACGGCGAGCCGCTTCGTCGCCGACCCCGACGGCGACGGTGAGCGCATGTATCGCACCGGAGACATCGCCCGGTGGCTGCCGGACGGCGTCCTCGATTTTCTCGGCCGCAACGACGATCAGCTCAAAATCCGTGGCCAGCGCATCGAATTGGGCGAGATCGAGAGCGCGCTTCTCGAGCAGTCCGGCGTCGGCGGCGCGGCGGCGGTCGCGCGTCTCTTCGGCTCCGCGGCCGGGGAGGGCGACGCGCGCCAGATCGTCGCCTATGTGACGCCGGATGCGCCGGAGGGCGCGCTCGATCCGGAGGCGCTGCGCGCCGCTCTGGCGCGTCGCCTGCCGGCCTATATGACGCCGGTCGCCGTCGTCGTGCTTGAGGCCTTCCCGCTCGGCGCGAGCGGGAAGCTCGATCGCAAGGCGCTGCCCGATCCGTCAGTGGACGCACCGACGGCGCGCCCGCCGGCGCCCGGACTGGAGACGCTGCTCGCGGAGATATTCATCGAGGTCCTGCGGCTCGAGACGGTCGACGCGGAGAATGACTTCTTCTTTCTCGGCGGCGACAGCATTTCCGCTATCGGCCTCTGCGCTTCGCTGCGCAAGCGCGGATATCTGCTGCGACCGCGCGATGTCTTCGAGCGGCGCAGCGTCGCCGCAATAGCGGTCGCGCTGCGCCGCGCCGAGGAAGGCGTGTCGACGCTCCGCGACGATGGCGTCGACGCCGCGACGGTCGAGGCGCTGCGGGCTCGCCATGGAGCGATAGCCGCCGTTCTGCCGGCGTTGCCGCTGCAAGAGGGGCTACTGTTCCACGCGCTGCTCGGGGATGGCGCGATCCGCTACAACGCAATCTCGCGCTTCGATCTCGACGGGCCGCTCGACGTCGGACGGCTGCGCGACGCGCTCGAGGCGCTGTTGCGCCGCCATCCGCAGATCGCGGCGATTTTCGACGTCGAGCAGGGCAGGGCGTTCCAGATTCTGCCGCTCGTCGAGGGGCCGCAGGCGCTGCGTCGCTGGCCCTGGAGCGAGCATCGGTTGGCGGACCTCGCTCCGCAGGAGCGCGTCGCCGCGCTCGATGGAATCGAGCTCGAGGAGCTCGCCCGCGATCTCCTCGCCGAGAGCGGCGGCCGCCGCATGCTGGCGCGCGCCGTGCTAGTTCGGTTGGCGGAGGAGAGCCATGCTTTGCTCGTCGTCTCGCACCATCTCATCGGCGACGGCTGGTCGTCCGGGGTGATGCTGCGCGACTTGCTCGCCGCCTACGCCGGCGCCGCGCTCGCGCCGATCAATCCCGATTACCCGAGCGTCGTCCGCCGCCTCGCGGCCCGCGATCCGGATCCCGCCCGCGCTGCCTGGCGAGAGGCGCTCGCCGGCTCCGCGCCGACCTTGCTGTTCGATCCCGCCACCGCATTCGGCGAGACGCGCGAGTTGCAGCTCGAGTTGCGTCCCGGCTTTGCGAAGGAGCTGGAGGCGTTCGGACGCTGGCGCGGATTGACCCTCGCCACTCTCCTGCAGGGCGCCTGGGCGGCCTTTCTCGGGGCGATGACGGGGCGCAGCGACGTCGTCTTCGGCATGCCGGTCTCAGGCCGCGCGGAGGCCGAGGCGGGGCTCGACGCCCATATCGGACTTTTCACCAACACGCTGCCCGTGCGCGCGCGCCTGCGCCCCGATCTGCCGCTCGCCGCGCAGCTCGCCGCGCTTCAGAGCCGGCAGATCGCCCTCATGGAGCATGACGGGCTCGGCCTCGGCGAAATCCAGCGCCTCGCCGGCGTCTCGACGCTGTTCGACACGCTGCTCGTCGTCGAGAATTATCCGGACGACGCGCGCCTCTACGCGGAGGAACTCGCGGGCCTGCGCCTCGTCGGCACGCGCAATCGCGGCTACACGCATTATCCGGTGACGCTCATGGCGCTGCCCGGCCGCGAATTGGAGCTCCGGCTCGAATATCGCGAGGGCGTCGCCGAGCCGGAGCGCCTCGGGCGCCGCTTTCTCCGGCTGCTCGAGCATCTCGTCGACGAGCCGGAAAAGGCGCTCGCGTCGCTCGACCTCCTCGCGCCGGACGAGCGCGCGACGATCGCCGCTGTCAATGACACGCGCGTCGCGACGCCGGCGGCGACGCTCTGCGATCTTCTCGAGGCGCAGGCGCAAAGAACGCCACATGCGCTCGCTCT
The DNA here is from genome assembly GCF_036560965.1 of Methylosinus sp. Classification (NCBI taxonomy): domain Bacteria; kingdom Pseudomonadati; phylum Pseudomonadota; class Alphaproteobacteria; order Hyphomicrobiales; family Methylocystaceae; genus Methylosinus; species Methylosinus sp. The sequence goes on from NZ_DATBQF010000076.1 coordinate 15,295, forward strand.
CGTCGACGCCGATCATGCGCTGACCTATGCGCAAATGCACCGGCAAGTCGCGCGATCGACTCGCGCCCTCGCCGAGGCGGGAGTCCGCAAGGGCGAGATCGTGGCGGTCGCCCTGCCGCGCTCGGCCCGTCTTTCGATCGCGTTGATGGCGGCGCAGCGGGCCGGCGCCGCCTATCTGCCGCTCGACACCAGCTATCCGGACGAACGCCTCCGCTACATGGTCGAGGACGGAGCGCCGCGCCTCATCATCACGGACGAGGCGTCGCGAAGCCGGTTCGAGGGGCTGGCGCCGCTGCTCGCCTTCGACCGTTTGCCCGAGATCGACGAAGCGGAGGAGGCGGGCTTCGTCTCTCCCGCCATGCCCGACGATCCGGCCTATGTGATCTACACTTCCGGCTCCACGGGCTGGCCGAAGGGCGTCGTCGTCTCGCATCGCGCCATCGTCAACCGGCTGCTGTGGATGCAGCACGAATATGCCCTCGGCGCGGGCGACGTCGTGCTGCAGAAGACGCCGTCGAGCTTCGACGTCTCGGTCTGGGAATTCTTCTGGCCGTTGATGACTGGCGCCGCTCTCGTGATGGCGCCGCCGGAGGCGCATCGCGATCCGGCCGAAATTCTGCGGCTGATCCGCGCGCATCGCGTCACCACGCTGCATTTCGTCCCCTCCATGCTCGCCGCCTTCGTCGCCGCGACCGACGCCGCGCGGCCCGCCGAGGCGGAGAGCCTGCGCCATGTCTTCTGCAGCGGCGAGGCGCTGTCGCGGGAGCTCGCCGAGACGTTCGAGGCGCTGTTCGGCGCGCCGCTGCACAATCTCTACGGTCCGACCGAGGCGGCGGTGGATGTGACCTACCAGCCGGCCTTTGGCGCGGCGGTCGCCGGACTCGAGACCGCGGGCGTGCCGATCGGCCGCCCGGTGTGGAACACGGGCGTGCGCGTGCTGGATCCGTGGCTGCGGGAGACGCCGATCGGCGTCGCGGGCGACCTCTATCTGACCGGCGTTCAGCTCGCCGATGGCTATCTGCGGCGGCCGTCGTTGACGGCCAGCCGCTTCGTCGCCGATCCGCAGGCCGACGGGGAGCGAATGTATCGAACCGGGGATATCGTCCGCCGACGGCCCGATGGCGCGCTCGATTATCTCGGCCGCGGGGACGATCAGATCAAGATTCGCGGGCAGCGCATCGAGCTCGGCGAGATCGAGAGCGTCTTGCGCGAGCAGCCCGGCGTGGAACAGGCGGCGGTCGTCGCACGCGCCTCTGCGGCGGGCGGCCTCGCCGGCGCGGACGAGCGGCGGCTTGTCGCCTATGTGGTCGCGGGCGTCGAGATCGACGTCGAGACGCTGCGCCGCGCTGTGGCGCAAAGGCTTCCGGCGCATATGACGCCGACGGCTATTGTGCGCTTGCCGGAATTTCCGCTCTCCGCCAGCGGCAAGCTCGATCGCAAGGCGCTGCCGGAGCCGGAGGCTGCGCCGCGCCGCGACGGCCGCAAGCCGGCGCCCGGCGTCGAGATCGCGCTCGCCGAGCTCTTCGCCCGCGCTCTCGGCGTCGACCAGCTGGACGCGGACGATGATTTTTTCGCGCTCGGCGGCCACTCCTTGATGGCGATGCGCCTCGCCGCGGATATTCAGCGCGAAATGAGAGTTTCCGTCTCGGTCGGCCAGTTGATGGCCGCGCCGAGCGTCGAGAGCCTCGCGCGCGAATTATTCGCGGAGCGGCGCGAGGAGGACCGCCGCGCCGGCTTCGCCGAGACGCTGCGTCTGCGCGCGGGCGAGGGGGCGCCTCTCGTCTGCATCCATCCGGCCTCGGGCTTCTCCTGGCAGTTCGGCGTGCTGACGCGCTATCTGCGCAGCGATTGGCCGGTGATCGCGCTGCAATCGCCGCGGCCTTCGGGGCCGATCGCCTCTTGCCGCACTATGGAGGAGGTCTGCGACCGGCATCTCGCCACGCTGCGCGAGATTCAGCCGCATGGTCCCTATCGGCTGCTCGGCTATTCGCTCGGCGGCGTCGTGGCGCAGGCCATTGCGGCGCGTCTTTCGGCAGAGGGCGAGGAGATCGCCTTTCTCGGCCTGCTCGACACCTATCCTTCGGAAATCCAGGATTGGAGCAAGCCGCTCGACGCGGTTGGCGAAGCGGAGATCGAGCGCGAGAAGGCGCTGTTCATGGACGCCTCGCAAGAAGCGATCGATTCGACGCTCGCACGCGAGAAGGCGGAGATGTTCGGCCATATCATGGCCAATTACGAAGACTCGGTCCAGCTGCTCGCCTCTGCGAAGACCCCTCGCTACGCGGGCGCGGCGACGCTCTTCGTCGCGCTGCGCACGTTGCCGGAGGGCATGGACGTCGAGGAGACCTGGCGGCCCTATGTCGGCGCGCTGAACGTCACCACCTTCGATTGCCCGCACACCGAGATCATCTCGCCGCGCATGCTGCGGGAGCTCGGCCCCGCGATGAATGAGATTCTCGTCGCGATCGACGCGAAGCGAGGTGCTCGCTGAATTTTCGCTCGCTGTCTCATCCCCGATTTCCAGTGATTGGACGAACATGACAAAAACTCGAATTTTGACCGATTTCAGCCTGTTGCGGGACAATCGCGACTTCCGTGCGGTGTTCGTGGCGCGGACGCTGTCGCTCTTCGCTCTGGGCCTGCTCACCGTCGCAGTCCCCGTGCAGGCATTGCAGTTGACCGGCTCATCCGCCGCCGCCGGTTTCGTCCTCGCTTGCGGCGGCGGCGCGGCATTCGTCGGGCTCCTCGCCGGCGGCGTGCTGGCGGATCGCCACGACCGCCGCAAGCTCATCCTCTTCGCGCGCGGAACCTGCGGCCTCGGCTTTGTCGCGCTCGCCCTCAACGGACTTGCGGCCTCGCCCTCGCTCGCCGTCGTCTATGCTCTCGCGGCCTGGGACGGCTTCTTCAGCGCATTGGGCGTGACGGCGCTGCTCTCCGCGACGCCGACCATCGTCGGGCGCGAAAATCTCGCCGCCGCGGGCGCGCTCAACATGATCGCCATGCGGCTCGGCGGCGTCGCGTCGCCGGCGCTCGGCGGGCTGCTCATCATGTCGGCGGGCGTCGGCTGGACCTACGCCTGCGCCGCCGCCGGCGTGCTGGCGACGCTGGCGCCGCTCATGCGCCTGCCGCCGCTGCCGCCCAAGGGCGCGAGCCCCGAGACGCCGGCGCGCGCGCTTCTGTCGGGCGTGCGCTATCTCTTCGAAAATCGGGTCGTCGGCGCCGTCGTCGCATTGGGGACGCTGGCGAGCCTCGCCGGCGGGGTGCGCGTGCTGTTTCCCGCGCTCGCCGGCGCCTATGGCGGCGGACCAGTCGAGGCGGGGCTCATGTATTCCGCCGTTCCGCTCGGCGCGACGCTCGGCGCGACGACGAGCGGCTTCGTCACGCGCCTCACTCGTCCCGGGCTCGCGCTGCTCGCCTGCGCCGCGGCCGCTTTCGCGGCGCTGGCCGCGCTCGGCGCGGTCGGCGGACTGGTCCCGGCGCTGCTCTTTCTCGTCGTTTATGGCTATCTCGGCTCGATCGTCTCGCTGCTGCAATTCACGCTGGTGCAGAAGAACACGCCGGACCGGCTGCGCGGGCGCGTCAACGGACTCTGGACCGCGCAATTTATCGTCGGCGACGCGCTCGGCGCCCTCCTGCTCGGCCTGCTCGGGGGGATTCTCCCGCCCGCGCCGGCGGTGGACGCCTTCAGCCTTGCCGCTCTTCTCCTCTGCCTGCTCATGGCGGCGGCCTTCGGCTCATTGCGTCGATCGCCGGCCGAACCCGCCGCCGAAGACGTAACGATCGAAAAGGAAAAGCCGAGCCTCGCGCCTTCCGGCTGAGGCGCGACGCGGAGAACCAAACGACGGACCGGCTAATTTCCGAGCGCGACGGCGTCCGCCGTCGCGGCCGGGAGCGCGCGTCCCGTTCGACCGATTTTCATTCGTCCACAAAGGAGCGCTCCGATGGACGCGATTGTCGCAGAAAGGCCTTCCAGAGAGATTTCGGCGCAGGCCGAAACGCCGTCGTTTCTGTTCAGCTCGCCCCATTTCGCCATTGAGGCCTATGGCGTTTTCGAGCGAATTCGCACGCCCGCCGTCGGCGGTGGGGGCGCAGACAGCGTTCTGCAGGCGGCGGTGGACGCCGCGCTGGCGAGAGCGCGGCGCGCGGGACAGGAAAATCCGATCGTCGTCGGCGCCATCCCCTTCGACTCGCGTCAGCCTTCCTTCCTCTTCGCGCCGAAAACGCATCGCATCAGCGCGCCGCGCGTGGCGACGAGCGCGCCAGAGACGAAGGCCGATGTTCCCGCGCTCTGGTATCGCAGCGTGCCGGGCCAGAGAGGATTCGAGGAGGCCGTCGCTAAGGCCGTCGCCACTTTTCGCGACGGCCATGCGAGCAAGGCGGTGCTGTCACGCATTCTCGAGATCGAATTCGCCGAGCGCGTCGACGCCGTCGCAATTCTCGAAATACTGCGGCGCCAGAATCCCGCCGGCTATCATTTCCATGCGCCGCTGCCCGATGGAGGCGTTCTGCTCGGCGCGAGCCCCGAGTTGCTGATCCGCAAGATCGGCGGCTCCATCCGCTCCAATCCGTTGGCCGGCTCGGCGAGGCGGGTCGCGGAATCGGAAGAGGACGCGCGCGTCGGGCGTTGTCTCCTGCAATCGAGCAAGGATAACTTCGAGCACAGGCTGGTGATCGACGAAATTCGCCGCCTGCTCGAGCCGCTATGCGCCGAGCTGCGCATTCCCGACGAGCCGGCGCTGATGAGCACGCCAACCATGTGGCATCTTTCCACCGCTATCTCCGGCGAGCTCGCCGACGGGCGTCTCTCCGCTCTGCAGCTCGCCAGCCTGCTGCATCCGACGCCGGCCATATGCGGCTCGCCGACTGCGCAGGCGCGACTGTTGATCGAGCGGCTGGAACCGTTCGATCGTGGTTTCTTCGCCGGAATCGTCGGCTGGTGCGACGAGAATGGCGACGGCGAATGGGCGATCACGATTCGTTGCGGCACGGTGAACGAGATGGTCGTGCGCCTGTTCGCCGGAGCCGGGATCGTCGAGGCCTCCGATCCGCGCGCCGAATGGGCGGAGACCGAAGCCAAGCTCGCGACCATGCTGCGCGCATTCGGTATCGAGCGGGGGATCGCGCAATGAGCGTCGATTTTACTCCTTGGCCCGAAGATTTCGCGCGCCGCTATCGTGAGAAGGGCTATTGGCGCGGGGAGCCTCTGACCGCTCTGCTCACGAAGCGGCTGGAGATCGCCCCCGACGCCACGGCGATCATCTGCGGCGAACGCCGCTTCAGCTATGCAGAACTCGACGCCTGGTCGACGAGCCTCGCCATAGGCTTCTCGCGCCAGGGCCTGCGCGCCGGCGACACAGCGCTCGTGCAGCTTCCCAATGTCGCCGAATTCTATGCGGTGTTCTTCGCGCTGTTGAAAATCGGCGTCGCGCCGGTCAATGCGCTGTTCAGCCATAATCGCCTCGAGCTATCGGCCTATGCGGATCAGATACGCCCTGCGCTTCTCATCGCCTCCGCGCGGCATCCGCTATTCGCCAATGGCGCTTATGTCGAAGCCTTGCAGATCGCCATCCCGGCGCTGCGCGTCGTGCAGATTCTCGGCGAGACGTCTTATGCGGAAAGCCTCGCGCCTTTCGCTGAGCGTCGCTACGACGTCTCGGCGCGAGAGCTGCGCGGCTCCGCGCCGGGAGAGGTCGCGTTTCTGCAATTGTCGGGCGGCAGCACGGGAGCGCCAAAGCTCATCCCGCGCACGCATGACGATTATTATTACAGCCTGCGCCGCAGCGCGGAGATTTGCGGGCTGACCGAGACGAGCCGCTATCTCTGTGCGCTGCCGGCGCCGCATAATTTTCCGCTCAGCTCGCCGGGCGCGCTCGGCGTGTTTCACATGGGCGGAACGGTCGTGCTGGCGACGGATCCGAGCCCATCCGTCTGCTTCGATCTCATCCGCCGTCATGGCGTCGACATCACCGCCGTCGCGCCGCCGATCGCCATGCTCTGGCTGGAGGTCGCGGCCGATGAGGCGCCGCTTTCGAGCCTGCGCCTATTGCAGGTCGGCGGCGCGCGGCTCGGCGAAACGGTCGCGCGGCGCATTCCCGCGACGCTCGGCTGCCGCTTGCAGCAAGTGTTCGGCATGGCCGAAGGGCTGGTGAACTATACGCGCCTCGACGATGACGATGAGACGATTTTCACGACGCAGGGACGGCCCATGTGCGATGACGACGAGGTGAAGATCGTCGATGCGCAGGGCGCGCCGGTCGGCGCCGGCGAGATCGGCGAATTGCTGACGCGCGGGCCTTACACATTCCGCGGCTATCATCGCGCCGCCGAGGAGAACGCCCGCGCCTTCGACGCCGAGGGCTTCTATCGCTCCGGCGATCTCGTGCGCCTAACGCAGACCGGCCATATTCAAGTCGTCGGGCGCAAGAAGGATCAGATCAATCGCGGCGGCGAGAAATTCGCGGCCGAGGAGCTCGAGAATCTACTGCTAACTCATAGCCAAGTCGCCGACGTCGCGCTGGTCGCGACGCCCGACGCGCTGATGGGCGAGAAGAGCTGCGCCTGCGTCGTGGCGCGCGGCGATGTGCGGCCGCTCGCTCTGCGCAAGCATTTGCGCGCGCTCGGCGTCGCAGAATTCAAGCTGCCGGACCGTTTCGAATTTCTCGAGCGGCTGCCGGTCACGGCCGCCGGCAAGATCGACAAGTGCGCCTTGCGCGATCTCGTCTCGAGCAGAACCGCTTCCTGATGCGTGGAGAGGAAACGATAATGGCCATTCCCCGGCTTCCGACCTATTCGCTGCCGCGGCCCGAGGACTTCCCGAAGAACAAGGTCGGCTGGACTTTCGTGCCCGAGCGCGCCGTGCTTCTTATTCACGATATGCAGGATTATTTTCTGCATTTCTTCGGCGAGGAGAGTTCGCTCGTCACGCAGCTCGTCGCCAATGTCGCGGCGCTGCGCGCTTTCTGCAAGTCACGCGGCGTTCCAATCGTCTACACGGCCCAGCCGATCGACCAGAGCCCGAAGGACCGCGGCCTGCTGAATGATATGTGGGGGCCGGGGCTGAACGCGCATCCGCAGCTGAAGAACATAGTCGCGGCGCTGGCGCCTGACAACGACGACACGGTGCTCGTCAAATGGCGCTACAGCGCATTCCAACGCTCGCCGCTCGAAGCGATGATGAGAGAGTGGGGTCGCGATCAGCTCGTCATCTGCGGAGTCTATGGGCATATCGGATGCCTGACGACGGCGCTCGATTCTTTCATGCGCGATTTCGAGACCTTTGTCGTTGGCGACGCCATCGCCGATTTCTCGGCGGAGGATCACGACATGACGTTGCGACATGTCGCCGGCCGCTGCGGCGTCGTCGTCGCAGTGGATGCGCTGGTCGGCGCGTCCGCGCCGCGCTTGACGCGCGCGGAGGTCGAGGCGCGGGTGCGAACGCTCATCTCGCTCGACGAGGAGGTTCTCGATCCGAATGAAAATCTCATGAATTACGGACTCGATTCCATTCGAGTCATGTCGTTGGTGACGGAATGGCGCAAGCTCGGCGTCGAAATCGGATTTGTGGACCTCGCCGATAATCCGACGCTCGAACGCTGGTGGGCGCTGATCGAGCGCAAGCTCGCTTCGGCGTGACGATCGTCGTCACGAAAGGAGGTCGAGATGAATTCGGCGCAGAGCTCGCAGATGGATTTCACCGGCAAGCGTGTCTGGGTGACGGGCGCGGGGCAGGGGATCGGCCTTTGCGCGGCGACGACATTCGTCGCACTCGGCGCGAAAGTCGTGGGCCTGGACAAAGCGTTCGCGGAGGCGCGCTATCCCTTTCGCACGCTCATCGTCGACATCGCCGATCACGCGCAGGCGGAGCGCGCCTGCGCGCATCTGCTGGACGAATCGGGGCGGCTGGACGTGCTCGTGAACGCCGCGGGAATTCTGCGGCTCGGCGCGACAGAGGAGGTGAGCTTGGACGATTGGCGCGCCTCTTTCGACGTCAATGTCTCGGGCGCCTTTCATCTGCTCCGCAACACGATCGCTCAATTCAAGCGCCAGCGCTCTGGCGCAGTGGTGACAGTCGGCTCCAATGCGGCGCATGTTCCGCGCCTGTCGATGGCGGCCTATTGCGCCTCCAAGGCTGCGCTCGCCAGCCTGACGCATTGCGTCGCGCTGGAGCTGGCGCCCTATGGGGTGCGATGCAATCTCGTCTCTCCCGGGTCGACCGACACGCCCATGCAGCGCTCGATGTGGAGCGCGCCGGACGCCGAGCAGCGCGTCATCGCCGGCTTTCCCGAGGCTTTCAAGCTCGGCGTTCCGCTCGGCAAGATCGCCAAGCCGCAGGAAATCGCCAATGTCATCGCCTTTCTGGCGTCGGATCTCGCGAGCCATATCGTCATGCAGGACATCGTCGTCGATGGCGGCGCTACTTTGACGGCATAGGCGTTCCCTATCGAACTCGCCCGGGCGCGGCTCTGTCGCGAATTTTTATAGCAGGCCGGAATGGGCTACAATCGATGGCGACATCTTCGAAAAGTCCCAGGCATAGGCGCCGCCGCCCTTCGCCGAGTCGGCGAACGGCTTTCAGGAATGCGTCGCGATGGTTCTGTCGCGAATTTTTCTCGCGGGTCGGTTGGGCTATGATCGCCGGGGTGTGGGGCAGGCGGAATAGTGCGATGATCGATTTCAAGGGCAGCCATTTTGAACGCGAGGTGGTCCTGTGGGGCGTCCGCTGGTATGTGGCGTATCCGATGAGCTATCGTCAGCTTGAGGAAATGATGGAAGAGCGAGGCGTCGACGTCGACCATTCCACGCTCAACCGCTGGGTCGTCAAATATGCGCCTTTGCTGGAGAACCAGTTCCGTGCTCGCAAGCGCGCGATCGGATCCAGCTGGCGCCTCGATGAGACCTACGTGAAAGTCAAAGGCCGCTGGAAATATCTGTATCGGGCAGTCGACAAGGCAGGCGCGACAGTAGATTTCCTGCTTACCGCAAAGCGGGATTGCAAAGCTGCGTTGCGCTTTTTGCGCAAGGCGATCGGCCAGCATGGCAAGCCGGAGAAGATCACGATCGACAAGAGCGGCGCCAACACGGCAGCGATCGAAAGCTACAATGCGAAGCATGAAGCGGACATCGAAATCCGCCGCATCAAATATCTCAATAATATTGTCGAACAGGACCATCGAGCGGTGAAGCGAGTGACGCGGCCGATGCTGGGTTTCAAATCATTTCGATCTGCAACCGCGACACTCTCGGGGATCGAGCTCATGCATATGATCCGAAAGGACCAGTTGCAGACCAGGGGCAAATTGCGTCCAGCGCAGCAGTTCTATGCCCTCGCGGCGTGAGCCGCATCACTCTCAGGCGCCCGTGTCGCGTCCGCAGACAAAATTTGCGACGCAACCCTTTCTCCTGCTCACCACTAGATGGCGCCGGCGAACTTCGGTCTTCGGATGCGCTATTAAACGGTCGATTTGTAGTCGCATACAATTATGTATTTGCGTATTGCGCCGGAGGTCATATGTCGATAGAATATAAAATAATCGACACATCTCCGGCATTTGTCGATCTCATCGACATGTCGGGAGCAATCTGTCGATCAACAGAGGCTTCTTCGACATGTCGTTCGACCCTGCCCGCCCTTACAATGACCTTCCGGCTCTGCCGCCGCACCAGGACATCGAGACCAAGGCCATTCTCAAGGCCTGCGTCGGGGCCCGCGCGGCGCTGGCGGAACTCAAGATCTCGGGCCAGCTAATCCCCAACCCGTCGGTTCTGATCAATTCGATTCCGCTCCTCGAAGCGCAAGCAAGCTCCGAGATCGAAAACATCGTCACGACCACGGACAGGCTCTTCCGCTTCGCCAACCGGCCGGAAACCGGCGTCGACCCCGCGACCAAGGAGGCGCTCCGCTATCGCACGGCGCTTTATCAGGGCTTCGAGAGTCTGAAGGACCGCCCGCTTTCGACTCGGAGCGCCATCGAGATCTGTCGGACCATCAAAGGAGTGGACCTCGATATCCGCGCGACCCCGGGCACAGCGCTGCTGAACGAGGCGACGGGTCGAGTGGTTTACACGCCGCCCGAGGGAGTCGAACTGCTGCGCGACAAACTCGCCAATTGGGAGCGCTACATCCACACGGATGACGGCGTCGATCCGCTGATCCGACTCGCCACCGTGCATTACCAGTTCGAAGCGATCCATCCGTTCACCGACGGCAATGGTCGCACGGGCCGAGTTCTCAATCTGCTGTTCCTCGTCGAACAAGGACTGCTCGACATTCCCGTCCTGTATTTGAGCCGCTATATCATTGATAATAAAAAGTCCTACTATGATGGTCTGCTCGCCGTCACGACCGATGACGCGTGGGAGCCATGGATCTTGTTCATGCTCGCCGCGATATGCGAAACCGCGACATGGTCGACCGCAAAAATCTGGGCGATCCGTAACCTGCTAGACGGGACCGCCGAACGAATTCGGCGCGACTTGCCGAAAATCTATTCTCGCGAATTGGCCGAGATCATATTCGTCAATCCCTATTGCCGAATCGCCGATCTGGTCGGCGCGGGCATCGCCAAGCGCCAATCCGCTTCCGTTTATCTGCAAGCCCTCGCGTCCCTCGGGCTTCTCCAAGAAATCGAGGCAGGCAGGGAGAAAATTTACACGAATCCTGCCTTGCTGTCGCTTCTCTCCGAGCGCGGCGGATCAGAGGTCGCCTCCCTATGACGGCTTCGAACGTCAAGGGACGGCTTATCGGCTATGCCCGCGTCTCCACCGAGGATCAGGTCACCGACGCGCAGACCGATGTGCTGAAGGCCGCCGGCTGCGTCGAGATTTTTCGCGAGCATATGTCGGGGGCGAAGGCCTCGCGGCCGGAACTCGCCAAGGCGCTGGCGCGAGTGCGCCGCGGCGATGTGCTGGTCGTCGCGCGGCTCGACCGTTTAGCCCGCTCGCTGTCGCATCTCCTGGCCGTGCTCGCCGAGCTCGACGTCAAGGGCGCGCATTTCAAATCGCTCGCCGATCCGATCGACACCACGACGCCGCAGGGCCGTTTCGCCCTGCAGGTTCTCGGCGCCGTGGCGGAGCTGGAGCGCGCCCTGATCCGGGAGCGCACCAAAGACGGCTTGCGCGCCGCCAAGAAGCGCGGCCGCATCGGCGGCGATCCAAAGCTCCGCGCCGGCGACCGCGACGCCATCCAGCGCATCGTCGACGCCAAGGCGGCCAATTATTTCGAGCGCGTCAATCGAACGGCCGAACATTGGCTGCCGGTCGTCCGGCAAATGCGTCCGGATCACCGCTGGCAGGATGTCGTGCGCGTGCTCAACGCCAAGCGCGACGCCGCCAGCGGCGCTCCCCTGCCCCAATGGACCGTCGAGCGCCTGAAACGCGCCGTCAAACGCTTCGTCGACGAGGGCTTGATCGAGCCCCGACTCCTTCATCAAGCCGCCAGCCGAAAAGTCAGCAGCGAGCGCCTGGTCACGCTCGTCGCCGGGATCAAGCGGGCCAATGCCGATCTGACGCTCGCGCAAATCGGCGCGCAGCTCGAAGCCATGTATGAGCGCACGCCGCGCGGCGGAACGCGCTGGGCGCCCTCCTCCGTCAAAAGCCTGCTCGAGCGCGCCGAAAAGCTCCGATTGCTCGACGCCGAAACTCTGTGAGCGAGCGGACCGCCGGGGCTCAGTCCCATCCCCTCATCACCCCGTTTTCTTTCGTTCCCGCGCCGCCTTGGCGGCCTTGCCGCGCAACAGCGCCATCAGCACGGGCCCGAGCGAGAACTCCCCTGCCCGCGCCTTTTCGGTCAGAACGCGGAGATAACCGCCGGCGCTCTTGATCTCATCGCCGCGTTGCAGGATCGCGGCGATGACGATCGCGGCGTCATGCTCGCCCAGGACCTCCAGCGCTTGCGACCAGGCGTCTGGCGAAACGCCGAGCGCCGAGCGGACGGTCGCCGCCGCCGCCGCCAAGTCTCGCCACGAAGAAATTTCGCCACTCGGGCCGTAATCGACGATGTCTGGGCAAGCCTCCAGCACCATTCCGAGCGGATAGGCTCGAAGCGCCGGCTTGGGATCGACAGTCAAAGATCGATCCGAGGATGTTTCTGGCGCTCGATCGACCGGTCCCCTGCCCTGTTCGAGATTTGGCTGCAATGGATCGGCCCTGCCTTTCTGAAGGGCAGGTTCAAGATCGGAAATATTTGTGGTTTGATTCTGTATGTGACGCTCAGTTTGAGACTCATTGCCGCTCATATTCTGAGCTTTTATATGCGTTTCCAGCGACTTGTGGATTTCAGACGCCAACGCGGCCAGCTCACCGGCCAAAGCCTCCAGATCGGCGCGGGAAAGCCCTCGGCCATAGCGCCCCGAGAGCGTCACATAATGTTGGTGCGCGCCGTCCCAGTCGCCGGAAACGCCTTCTTCCAGCCCGGTCTCGATCATCTTGACGATGTCGCGCCGAGTGAGCGTGATTTTTTCGCGCAGCAGCGCGCTCGCGCGGTTCTCGGACCGTACCTCCTCGGCTAGGTTCTCGACTTCGTTCGACCGCGCCACGAGCGGCGCGAGGTCGAAGCCGAAAGCGTCCTCTATGGCTCCGCCCTGCCCTTTTCGAGCGAAGCGTTTGCCATTCGGAGAATCGCGGCGGATGATCAGTCCAGCGTCGACGAGGCAGGCGAGATGCCGCCGCAACGTCGCCGGCGCCATGCCATGGGCGCGGATCGAGAGTTCTTTGTTCGAGGGAAACACGACGATGCCGCCGCTGGCGGAACCCGCTTCGGCAGACGTCGAATTCTTCTCTGGCAGGCTGAGCGCTGTCTCCTGGTGGAAGCTCAGCAGCGCGTGCAACACCGATAGCGCCCGGTCGGTGACGCCGAGCGGCTCCTTGGCTTCGGTGAGCGCGCGAAACAATCGCCATTTGTGGACGACGGTTTCGGACGCGCCAGGCTTTGCGGCGAAATTTTCGGTCGCGGTCTGGCTCGCCACCATAGCGAGCGACAGTGGCCGCCGCCCGAAGGGCGTCGTTGGACGTGTCTGCATGATCCTTTGCCTCGTTCAGGCAAAAGAAATCCGCTCGCCGAAACGGCGCCGACTCTTGACAGTGATTCACGGAAGTGTGATTCTCGGAGTGCTTAGATCAGAGAAAGGCTTCCGGGCGGCGACGTTCGGGGGCTTTTTTCTTTTGCGGGTTCAATCTCCTGATTCATTTATGATCTTCGTCTCCTTAAACGCTCGATA
>NZ_DATBQF010000077.1:0-37567 GCF_036560965.1 Methylosinus sp.
TCTCGGCGCCGGTGGTGCCGGTCGTCGCGAGATATTGATCCGACCACTTCATCGCGGAATCCCGAGAGCCCGGCCGCCACGGCCGGGCTCTTCGCATTTGGGCGTGGATATTTCGGCGCGGATCGCGCTAGGAGAATGCGACGCAACGCGAGCTCCGCCGCTGATGACATCCGCTCCCGCTTGGGCCTGGGCCGCCTTCACTCTCATCGCCTCCGGCGGACAGACGCTGCGCAACGCTCTGCAGCGCGACCTCACCGCTTCGCTCGGCGCGGCGGGCGCGACCTTCGTGCGCTTTCTCTTCGGCTGCCCTTTCTCCTTTCTCATTCTCGCCGCCGCTTGCATGATCGCGAGCGCGCCGCCGCCGGTTCCGGACGCGCGCACGCTGCTCGTCATCGCCACGGCGGCCGCGCTGCAAATCGCGGCGACGGCGCTGATGCTCGCCTCGATGAGGGAGCGCTCCTTCGTCATCGTCACGGCGCTGCTCAAGACGGAGGCGGTACAGATCGTCGTCTTCGGAGTTTTGTTTCTGGGCGAGGCGGCGACGCCGCCGCTCGCGCTCGGCGTCCTCTCGGCGACATTCGGCGTTCTCGCTCTGTCGTTGCCCGATCCGCGGGCGGCGCTGCGCGGCGAAGCGCCCTGGCGGCCGATTCTCTATGGTCTCGGCTCGGCCGCGCTGTTCGGCGTCTCCACCGTCTGCTACCGCGAGGGGGTGCTGGCGCTCGGCGGCCCCTCATTCGTCGTCGCGGCCGCGACCGAGCTCGTTCTCGGCCTCGTCTTGCAAACGGCGCTGATCTTGCTCTATCTGAGCGTCTTCGACCGTGGGGGCCTTGCCGCCATCCTCGCCCATTGGCGAGAATCCCTGTCGGCGGGGCTGCTCGGCGCCTTTGCGACGCTGTTCTGGTTCCTGGCCTTCGCTCTCGAGACCGCGCCGCGCGTGCGCACGCTGGCGCTGATCGAAGTCTTGTTCGCGCAAATGGTCACGCGCCGAATGTTCGCGCAGAGGACCGGAGCGCGGGAATGGCTCGGCGTGGCGATGCTGATCGCCGGCGTCGCGGCCGTGTTGAACGGCGGATAGCGGCTGCGCTGGCCGCGTCCCTAGAATTGCGAGATAAGACATGGCGTCCCAGATCGACGGCCCCCGAATTCAACCCAAATCCGGCAAGGCCAAGCAGCTCGTCGTCTTCCTCCACGGCTATGGCGCGGATGGAAACGACCTCATCGAGATCGGCCGGCAATGGCGCTCCTTCCTGCCGGACGCCGCTTTCGTCTCCCCCCATGCGCCGGATCGCTGCGCTTTGTCGCCGGCCGGGCGGCAATGGTTTCCGCTGACCATGCGCGACCCGGAGGAGCGTTGGCGCGGCGTGGTGGCCACGCGCCCCCTGCTCGACGCCTTTCTGACGGAGGAGCTGGCCAAGAACGAGCTCGACGAGAGCAAATTGGCGCTCGTCGGCTTCAGCCAGGGGACGATGCTGGCGCTGCATGTCGGCTTGCGGCTGCGCCGGGCGCCCGCGGCCATTCTCGGCTATTCGGGAATATTGGTGACGGGCGCCGAGCCGGCGGACATTCCGCCGCAATTCGGGACCAAGCCGCCGGCGGTGCTGCTCGTCCATGGCGAGGAGGATTCGATGATCCCGGCGGATGCGCTGCTGCTTTCGGCCAATGCGTTGGCCAAGGCCGAAATTCCGGCGCAATGGCATCTCTCGGCCGGCCTCGACCATGGCATCGACAATGCCGGCCTGTTGCATGGCGGGCTGTTCTTGGCGAGAAGCTTCGGCCTGCCGGTCGACTTCGGGCAGCGCGGCGGACGCTGAGCCGTCCTCAGAGCGCCGGGACGCCGTTGCGGCCGGCGCCGGCGCCGACGGGCGCCAGCACCCCGTCCATCGGCGGCAGCGCGCGGCGCACGGCGCGGCGCAGTCCCGCCGGCCGGTAGAGCTGCTTCGTCGCCTCGACGATATGGACGCCGCCGCCCGGCAGCGAGAAACGTCCGGCGATGCGCTCGAAGGCCGGCGCCGAGCGCAGCAGCGAGGCGCGGGCGAAGGGCGGCACATAGAGCGCCTCGCCCCAGAAGACGGGCAGCAGCAGCGTCTCCTGCAGCAGGCTCTGGAGCTGGCCGCGCGAATAGGGGTGGCCATGGCCGAAAGGCGTTGTGTCGACCCGCGCCCACAGGCCGGAGCGGCTGGGGACGACGACGATCACCCGGCCGCCCGGCGCGAGAACGCGCCAGATCTCCTCCAGCATGTCGCGCGGCGATTCGCCGACCTCGAGCGCATGGACGACCAATATGCGGTCGACGCTGGCGTCCGGCAGCGGCATCATCGTGGTCTCGACCAGCGCCGAGGCCGAGCGGCCGCCATTGGGCCAATGGACGACGCCCTGGCCGGCGGGCATGAAGGCGAGCACGCGCTGCGCCCGCTCCTGGAAATCGATCAGATAGGGCGTGGCGTAGCCGATCCCGAGCACGCGCAGGCCGGCATGGTCGTCCCACCGGGTCCGCGCCATGCGGCCGACGAGGCGGCGCGCCACCTGGCCGAGCGGCGATCCGTAAAAATTCCGTAGGTCGACGACGTCGAGAGACATATCTGCTATTTGGCAATATCTTCGCCGCGACGCAAGCGCGCGAAACGCGCCCCTCGAAACGCGCCCCTCGAAACGACAGCGCGCGAAACGGCCGCGGCCGGGACGAGGGCGACGCGAGCCGGCGCGCCGACAGGAGCAGCGCAATGAACCTCGAGGTCGTTCAGTTCACCTGCCTCGCCGACAATTTCGGCCTGCTGCTGCGGGACGAAGCCACGGGGGCCGTCGCCTCGATCGACGCGCCCGACGCGCGCGCCATAGCGACCGAATTGTCGCGGCGCGGCTGGTCGCTCACCGATATTCTCGTCACCCATCATCACGCCGACCACATTCAGGGCGTCGCGGGGCTGAAGCAGCTCTTTCCCGCGGCGCGCGTCGTCGGTCCGCGCAAGGATCGAGAGCGCATTCCCGGCCTCGATCTCGAGGTCGGCGAGGGCGATCTGGTGACGGTCGGCGCGGCGGCGGCGCGCGTCATCGAGGCGCCGGGACATACGATCGGGCATATTCTCTATCATTTCGAGGAGGATGAGATCCTGTTCGTCGGCGACGTGCTGTTTTCCTTGGGCTGCGGCCGCGTCTTCGAGACGTCGATGGACGTCATGCATGCGACGCTCGAGCGGCTCGCCGAGCTGCCGCCGGAGACGCGCATCTATTGCGGCCACGAATACACTCAGGCCAATGCGCGTTTCGCGCGGACCGTCGATCCGCGCAACTCGCTGCTCGCCGACCGCGCCCGCGAGGTCGACGCGCTGCGCGCCGAGGGCAAGCCCACTCTGCCGACGACGATCGCCCTCGAGCTCGCGACCAATCCCTTCCTGCGCGCGGAGGACCCGCAGCTGCGGCAGGCGCTCGGCATGGAGACCGCCGACCCCGTCCGCGTCTTCGCCGAAATGCGCGAAAGGAAAAATGTGTTTCGATGACGACAGAGTCGAACGCCCCGCTCATGGCGGCGGACATTGCGCGGCTGCTGGGGCTGGAGCCGCATCCCGAAGGCGGCTTCTATCGCGAGACCTTCCGCGATGCGCGCGCGGTCGAGAACGGCCGCGCCGCCTCGACGGCGATCTATTATCTGCTCGGCGCGGGCGAGGTCTCCGCCTGGCATCGCGTCGACGCCGCCGAGATCTGGCATTTCTACGCCGGCGCGCCGCTCGCCCTCGATCTCTCGGCGACCGGCGACGCCGCCCAGCGCCATATTCTGGGGTCCGCGGTGACGCGCGGCGAGCATCCGCAGATCGTCGTTCCGGCCGGACATTGGCAGAGCGCGCGCAGCCTCGGCGCCTGGACGCTGGTCGGCTGCACCGTCGCGCCGGGCTTCGAATTTTCCCGCTTCGAGCTCGCCCCCGCCCATTTCCGGCCGCCCAGTCCCGGGGCCGAAGAATAGGCCTTTCTAAACGACCCGTTTACTTTTGGGCCCCAATACTGACCGCCATCCGTATTCTGTCGATCAGGCCCAACCGATGCAATTGCGCCATCTCGCCAATAAGGCGGTTTCCACGGGATTGCAGGCGGCCCCCTCCCCCGCCGCGGCTGTCGATCCGACCACGCAGCAGCAGCAGCCGGCGCGACCCGATTCGATCGACATACTCGCCTCCGTCGGCATGCTGACCTATGCTTGGGACATAGCGACCGATCAGCTGAGCTGGGGTGAAAACCTCGCCGACGTGCTCGCGGATTTCGCGCATGTCGATCTCTCGACGGGACGCGCCTTTGGCGAGCGGCTCGGCGCGCAGAGCGCGACCTCGCGCTTCGACGCCATCGTCATGTCGACCGGCAGCGACGACGGGCGCGGCGTGGACTTCAATGCGATCTACGCCCTCGCCCCGCCGCGCGAGACCGGCGGCGGCCCGCTCGTCTGGATCGAGGATTGCGGCAAATGGTTCGCCGGCCGCGACGGCCGCCCGATCCACGCCCATGGCGTCGTCCGCGTGATCACCGAGCGCCACGAGATGGAACGTCGGCTGACGCGCAGCGCGCAATTCGACGCGCTCACCGGAGCGATGAGCCGCGCGCTGCTCGCCGAACATTCGCTGCGCCTGCTCGGACAGCCCGAGAAGTCACGCAAGCCCTTCACCATATTGCTCGTCGCGCTCGAAAATCTGTTCGCGCTGAACCGCACCTACGGCTATGACGCCGGCGACGAGATCATCATCGGCCTGGCCTCGCGGCTGCGCGCCAATGTCCGCGTCAATGATCTCGTGGCGCGCTACGCCGGCAATAAATTCGCCGTGCTGCTCGAGAATTGCGATGTGGAGCAGGCCAAGGCGTCCGGCCAGCGGCTCATCGACGTCGTCGCTCATTCGCCTTTCGCGACCACGGCCGGCGCGATTTCGGTGGCGGCGCGGATCGGCGCCGTCGTCGCGCCCCGCGACGGCCGATCGCCGGCGGTTCTGTTCCAGCACGCGGAAGAGGCGCTCGACGCCGCGCGTCAGCGCAACGCTCAGCGGCTCGTCTGCTACGCCACCTCGCTCGCCCGCGACAATGGGCGGCTGCATGCTCTGCAGATCTCCGACAGCGTCGTTTCGGCGCTCAACGAGCGTCGCGTCGAGCTCGCCTTTCAGCCGATCGTCTCCGCTCAGTCCGGCGGCACGGCTTTCTACGAGGCTCTGCTGCGCGTGCGGCTCGCCGACGGCGTCATCGTCGTTCCCGGCGACATTCTGCCGATCGCCGAGAAATCCGGGCTCGTGCGCCTCTTGGACCAGCGCGTCCTCGAGCTGGCGCTCACGCGGCTGCGCGCCGACCCGTCGCTGCATCTTTCGGTGAACGCCTCGGTCACCACGCTGCATGATCCGGAATGGCCGGAATGGCTGGCCAATGCGACGCGGGTCTATTCGGGCGTCGCCGATCGCCTCACCATCGAGATCACCGAGACCACGCTGATCGACGATTTCGACAAGACGCGGCAGCTGATCATCGACTGCAAGCGTCTCGGCATCAAATTCGCCATGGATGATTTCGGCGCCGGACACACATCCTTCCGCAATCTGCGCCTGCTGGACTTCGACTTCGTCAAGATCGACGGCGTCTTCATCCAGAACATCATCAAATCGGAGGATGATCGCTTCTTCGTCCGCACCCTCACCGATCTCGCCAAGCATCTCGGCCTGAAGATCGTCGCGGAATGGGTGGAGGACGAAGCGACCGCGCAGCTGCTGCGCGACTGGGGCGTGGACTTCTTCCAGGGCTCGCTGTTCGGCTCGGCGGTGATACCGTCCTTGCCGGGCGCGGCTCACGACCTCGCGCGCCGCGCCTGAGACGAGAGGTCTTCCGCTCGAACACTCTGCTCGAGCGGAAAGCGGCAAGCTCTTGTTGGACGAAGCGTCAGCCGCTCTTGTTGGACAATTGGTCGATGCGCTTGTTCAGCTCGTCGAGCTGGCGCTTCATCTCGTCGAGATCGGAGCGCGGCGGCGCTTCCGCAGCCGCCGCGGTCTCGGTGGCGGCGGCCGGCTCGGCAGGCAGGCCGAAGGGATTGAACATGGTGAGCGCGTGGCGGAACACCGCCATATTCTTGCGCGCCTGCTCCTCGAGCGACTGAAAGGCCTGACGGGTCGGCGCGCCGAAGGGAGCGCCCTCCAGCGCCTGCGACACTTGATCGCGAAACTTCTGCTGGTCGCGCGTCAGCCGGTCGATGCTGAACTCGAGATAGCTCGGCACCAGCATCTGCATCGAATCGCCGTAGAAGCGGATCAGCTGGCGCAGAAACGCGATCGGCAGCAGGCTCTGGCCATCCTTGCCCTCCTGCTCGAAGATGATCTGCGTCAGCACCGGGCGGGTGATATCCTCCCCCGACTTGGCGTCGCAGACGACGAAATCCTCGCCGCGCTTGACCATGGCCGCGAGATCCTCGAGCGTGACATAGGTGCTCGTGCCCGTGTCATAGAGACGCCGATTGGCGTATTTCTTGATCGTCGTCGGCTTTTTTTCGGTCGCCATGTGCCCGCCGCCTCCGTCGCCCTGGCGCGCCGCCACGATCTTCTCGGAGCCGGCTGACTGAGCCCCGGCGCCCTTCTCATATTTCGGCGTGCGTAGCAAAATGTCCTCGCTTCTCGTCCAGCGACGCGCATTGCGGCCGCAACTCTCGTCGAACGATAGCCGCATACGGACGCATCCCGCAATAAATTCGTCGAGAAAAGGTTTTTTCGGTCCGCCGCGGCCGGTTCTGGACGCCGGAGCCTCTCGATCCGCGCCGCGGCCTCGGCTATATTGTCCAAATCAGTCGTGCGACCGCCCGGGAGCCCGGAGGCGGATAGGAGGACGACATGTCGATCACCCAGCCGCCGATCACCGAACCGCCGATCACGATCGCCAAGCTGACGATCGCCAAGCTGCTGATCGCGGCGGCCGCAGCGCTCCTCGTCGGGGCCTGCAACACCACGAGCCTGGCCGAGCAACGCTCCGCCGACGAGGCGCGCTGCCGAAGCTACGGATTCCGGCCGGGAACCGACCCATTTTCCAAATGCCTGCTGCAGGTAGACCTCGATCGTTCCGCCGATCGGCGCGCCTCCCGCTACGACTCTCCCTCTTACGGCTTCGGGCCGCGCGGCTATTATTGGGGCCGCGGCTGGTGGTGAGCGCGCAATCCCGGCGAAAATCGGATGGAAAGCAGGCGATTCCACGATTTTTCGCCGCAATGCGGCATGCCGTTTCCCGCAGCGCAGCAATACGGTAAGGAGAGGCGTGCAGAGGGCGAGCCCTGCCGAGCGCCGCGCGCTTGAGGCGGGCCCGTCTATATGCGAAACAGCGCGCGAAGGCGGCGCGCGCGGCGGCCGATTCGTGACGAATCGGCGTCCTGGCCCCTTTGGGCGCCGGAGGACGCCGGCGAGAGCGAGACAGGCCGGAATCGGAATTGGGCTCATGTTGTTCAACATCGAAGCCGACCGTGGCGACCAGATCGTCGGCTATGTCGTTCCGGATGATTACTCCGCCTCGCCGACGCTTCGCATCACCCAGAGCGGCATAGAGATAGCGGAGCTGCCCTGCCGCGAGGCGCGACCGTCGCTGGTGGCGGCCGGGCGGCATGCGACGGGCCTTTGCGGATTCACCGTCGACGATTCGATCGTTCCCGATCTCGCTCTGAATCAGAGCCTCGAGATTCGCGAGGCCGAGTCCGGCATCATGATCTACCGGCGGCGCAACGACTCGGAGGTCACGCACCGGCGCGTCTTTCGCCT
Source organism: Methylosinus sp. (assembly GCF_036560965.1). NCBI lineage: Bacteria > Pseudomonadati > Pseudomonadota > Alphaproteobacteria > Hyphomicrobiales > Methylocystaceae > Methylosinus > Methylosinus sp. Next base: position 7,743 of record NZ_DATBQF010000077.1, read on the forward strand.
GGAGACGCATCTCTTTCCGCTGTGGCGGCTGGACGAGAAGGTCGAGCACAGGTTTCAATTCTTCCACAAGGGCGTCGAGCGGCATGGACGCGAGACCGCGCTGCAAGTGTTCCTGCTCGACAACGTCACCTCGCTCTATGTGAGCGGCCGGCTGACATTCAGCACCTATTCCAATTACATACACGACAAGTTCAAGACCATCATCCTCATTCACGACCCCTATCTCGAGCTCGCCGAGCGGCTGCTGACCTTGAAGCATGTGTCGCGCTTCGGCGACGAGCTGCTCGGGGCGAGAGACATGATCTCCTTTCAGCGGGCGATCGAGTTCGCGCAGCAGATCGAGCCGGACGGCTCCGGGCTGCGGCGGGCCTTCGACGCGATGCCGCGCGACGTCATCGGCACTTTGGCCAATCCGCTGACGCGGCAGCTCGCCTCCGAAGCGCTGGACGAGCCGCCGCCCAAGAACGGCGTCGCCAAGGCGCTCGCCGCTCTGGCCAGCTTCACCGTGGTCGGATTGCGGGAAAGTCAGGATCGCTTTCTCGAGGAAGTCGAGGCTCTGCTCGACATAGAGCAGGCGACGCTGCCGACGATTCCCGATTTCGCGGCCGTGGGCGATCTGGCGCGCGAGCTGCGCCGGCTGCCGGAGGTCGAGCTGCTGCTGGAGCAGGATCTCGAAATCTACCAGACCGCGAAATCGGCGATCGAGGAGGCCTTTTGACGACAATGCATGACGCCGCGACGGCCACGGCCGCCTCGCGCTCGCCGCTTTCGGCGCGAATTGTCGGCAGACCCCGATGATCGAGACCAAACCGCCGCTCGACGAGCAGGACGAACGCATCCGCACGCGCCCTGTCGCGCGGTCTTCGCGCTCGCTCGTTCCGGCCGCTTGGCTGCGGCCGCTCGCCCATGCGCCCGAGGCCGCGCGTCAGCTCGTCGAGCAGGTCGAGCGCATCGCGACGGAAGCCAATCGCGCGCTGGAGAGCCGCACCAGAATTCCGCCGCTCTGGCTGAGCTTCATCGCCTTCGTGATCGTCCCCTCTTTCGCCGCGGCGGTCTATTTCGCCTTTTTCGCGGCCGATCAATACGCCGTCGAGACGCGCTTTGCGGTGCGCGCCATCGAATTGGAGGCGGTCGCGACGCCCAAGGGCGAATCTGCGACCTTCACCTTCACGCCCTCCGGCCAGAACGCCCATATCGTGACGAGCTACATCCGCAGCCGAGCGATCGTCACGGATGTCATGGCCAAGCTCGATCTGCGCGCGATCTACCGTCGGCCGGAAGCCGATTTCCTGACCCGCCTGAGGCGCAATGCGACGATCGACGAGCTGACCGACTATTGGCAGTCCATGGTCGAGACCACTGTCGACGCCAATTCCAGCCTCGTCACCGTCGATGTCCGCGCCTTCCGCAAGGAGGACGCCTATGCGCTCGCCTCCGCCATCGTCGCGGCGAGCGAGGCGCTGGTCAACCGCATTTCCGTGCGGGCGCGACGCGACGCCACCGCAATGGCGGAGAAGGACGTGCGCCGCTCCTACGAAGCGGTGCAGGCGGCGCTGGCCGATCTCCACAAATTCCGCGACGAGTTCGGCGTGATCGACCCGACCCTGACCGGCACCGAGATCGGCCGCCTGCTCGCGCCGCTCGTCGCGCAGAAGATCAAGCTCGACAGCGAGCTATTCGTCTCCGCCCATGAATTGGCGCCCGACGCGCCGACGGTGCGGGTTCTGCGCGAGCAGCGCGACTCCACGGAACGACAGATCAAGGAGTTGAAGGGGAAGCTCACCTCCAATGACGGAATAGGCGCGTCCGGCTCCACCCTGGCCGGAATTCTGGCGAAATTCGAGGAGCTGGAGGTCGGCAAAGCCATGGCCGAACGCTTTTACGCGCTCTCCAAGGCCGATCTCGACCGCGCGCAATTGCGCGCCAATCGGCAGAGCATCTATCTGACCGTCTTCGTTCCCCCCGCGCCCCCCGAGATCTCGCGCTATCCGCACCGGGTGACATTCCCCCTGCTGATCTTCCTCGGCTTCGCCATCGTATGGGGAATCGTCGCCCTGCTCATCGCCACCATCGAAGACCACAGGCTCTGAGCGTTCGAATCCACCGAACGCCGGACCGCGCGTCGCGGCGTCACAAATGACTTTACCCGGCGACAGAATCGAACGAATCTGAAGCGAAGGAGAGGTCTGCGATCGATGGCGACGATGGACGGCGATTTCTGGGTGTTCGGCTATGGTTCGTTGATGTGGCGGCCGGGTTTCGAATTTCTCGAGAGCGCCCTCGCCTGGGTGCATGGCTACCACCGATCGCTCTGCGTCTTCTCCCATGTCCACCGCGGAACCCGCGAGCGGCCGGGCCTGGTGCTAGGCCTCGACTATGGCGGCTCTTGTCTCGGCGTCGCCTTTCGCGTCCCCGGCGCGACGCGCGAGGAGACGATCGCCTATCTTCGCGCCCGCGAATTGGTGACCTCCGTCTATCTCGAGCGCACGGTCGGGCTGCGCTTCGCCGAGGGCGGCTCGGCCCGCGCGCTCGCCTTCATCGTCGATCGCGCCCATGAGCAATATGCCGGACGCCTGTCGATCGACGAAATGACGCGGCTCGTGCAGGGCGGCGTCGGCGCCTCGGGCGACAACCCCTCCTATGTCCGCAACACGCACGAGCATCTCCAGCAGCTCGACATCCATGATCCGGCCCTCGCCGAGATCGTGCGCCGGCTCTCCGCCGCGCCGACGATCGCCGCCGTCGCCGCCGAGCGCGCCTGACAGATCAGTTCAGCAAGGCTCTGGCGAGACAGCGCGCGACCTCGGGCAGCGCACAAAAGCGCACATGCCATTCATTCACCCCCAGCGCGCCGGCGGCGAGCCGCGCACGCCGCCCGCTCGGCGTATCGAGCTCCTCCGCCAGCAATACGCAGACCGGACGGCGCTGGCCGGCGTCCCACGCCACGCCGATAACGACGGCGCGCGCGAACCCCGCCACCAGCGCCTCCTCCTCGGCGGGAAAGATCGTGCACACATAATGTTCGCCATCGGCCGCGCGCCACGAATAGAAACGCTCCCGAAGCGACGTTTTATCCAGCGCCGCCAATTCCCGGCCGCGAATGATGGACTTTTCCGCCGGTCTCCTATCCCGGCGCACCCGATCGACGACGAACATGACGACCCTCACGAAAAGGACTCGACGGAAGACAAGAACAAAATTAGAACATAAAAAGAACTTTTGTCAAACATGGATCGAGCCGGAAGAGGGCTGCGAGCTCGGGGCAGCGAGCAGACGGATTCCAGCGTGATGGCCGCGCTCGTCGCGCCGCGACGACGCGAAAAGCCGAGAACACGGGCGGACAACGCCGCTTCTTCTCCCCGCGTGTCGCAATGTCCTGGCGTGGGCGGCTTGGCGTGGATGTCCCGGCGCGGGCGGCCGCGACGAGCGCGCCATGTCGTGGCTGCGTCGGTCAGCTGCTCTCTCTACGCCGCCGCGGAGCCGCCCTCGGTGCGCAGCCAGGCGGCGCCGCAGGCGCGCGCCAATTCACGCACGCGCAGAATATAGCTCTGCCGCTCGGTGACCGAGATCACGCCGCGCGCGTCCAGCAGATTGAAGGCGTGGCTGGCCTTGATGCACTGATCATAGGCCGGCAGCGCCATCAGATGGCGCTCGCCTTCGCCCTTGTCGCCGAAGGCGAGCAGAGCGCGACATTCGGCCTCGGCGGCGCGGAAGTCGGAGAACAGCTTCTCCGTGTCGGCGGCCTCGAAATTATGCCGCGAATATTCCTGCTCGGCCTGCCGGAAGACGTCGGCGTAAGTGACCTTGTCCTCGTCGCCGCCGTTGAAATTCAGCTCCATGATCGAATCGACGCCCTGCAAATAGCAGGCGAGGCGCTCGAGTCCGTAGGTCAGCTCGCCGGCGACCGGCGCGCAATCGAAGCCGGCCACCTGCTGAAAATAGGTGAATTGCGAGATCTCCATGCCGTCGCACCAGCACTCCCAGCCGAGCCCCCAGGCGCCGAGAGTCGGGCTCTCCCAATCGTCCTCGACGAAGCGGATATCATGCAGCCTCGTGTCGACGCCGATCGCCTCGAGCGAGGCGAGATAGAGCGACTGCAAATCCGGCGGCGAGGGCTTCAAGATCACCTGATACTGATAGAAATGCTGGAGACGATTGGGGTTTTCGCCATAGCGGCCATCCTTGGGACGCCGGCTCGGCTGCACATAGGCGGCCTTCCAGGGCTTGGGGCCGAGCGCCCGCAGCGTGGTGGCGGGATGAAAGGTGCCGGCGCCCATCTCCATATCGTAAGGCTGCAGAATGACGCAGCCCTGCGCCGCCCAGAAATTCTGCAGGGTCAGGATGAGGCCCTGGAACGAGCGGGAAGGCGAAAGTCGGTCTGGCGCGGTCATTTGCATCGATTCCTATGCTGCGGCCGGCAGGCTAATCGCCGCGCGCGCGCCGGTCAACGCGGCCGGGCGCTTGCAAAAAAGCCACGCCGCGGCGTCGATTCCGAGACGATATCCCACCCCTCGCACCCGCCTTGCATTCCCATGTCGTCGCCGGCGGCGTGACAATAGCGCGGCGGGGCATGCTGCTGGCCTGTCGGGAAGCGTGGCTCCACTCATGCAGCCTATTCATAGCGACATGAAAAATATGCATTTAGGACCCGGAAAGCCCACGCCCTAGAAATTCCGGACGGCGACAAAAGCCGAAAGGGAGGAACAAATGACGATTCTCGCGGAAGTCTTGGCGGCGAACGGCAATTATGCCGCGGATTTCGGAGACAAGGCGCAGCTCGCTTTGCCGCCCGCGCGGCGTTTCGCGATACTGACCTGCATGGACGCGCGACTCGACCCCGCCAAATACGCCGGCCTTTCGGAGGGCGACGCGCATGTGATTCGCAATGCGGGCGGCCGCGCCTCCGACGACGCCATTCGCTCGCTGATCATCTCGCACAAGCTGCTCGGCACGCTCGAATGGTTCGTGATCCACCATTCCGATTGCGGCATGGAGCTGTTCTGCGACGAGGTGATGGCCGATCTTCTGGACGACAGCCTGGCGACGGCCTCCTTCGACGGAACGACATGGACCAATCCCAGCCACGGCGGCGGCTGCACGGGCGGCCATTTCGTGAAATGGCTCACCATCGAGTCGCAGGAAGAGAGCGTCTATCAGGACGTGAAGCGCATCCGCGAGCATCCGCTGGCGCCGAAAAATATCCCGATCTACGGCTTCATCTATGATGTGAAGAGCGGCAAGCTCAACGAGGTTCCGAAAGCGACCGAAGCCGGCCGCGCCTGAACGAAAAAAGCCCGACGCGCTGCGCCGGGCTTTTTTATCGTCATCGCGAGCTTGATCGCTTCGTCGCGCCACGGCTCGCGGATGACGTTCACATCTTGCAGCCGGCCGAGCTCGGCAGGAGCGAGAGCTCGGTCATCTCGCCGGTGAGCGCGAAATCGCCATAGTCGAGCTTCAGCGCGCGCGAGATGCCGTTCTCATAGAGGTCGAAGGACAGCACATAGACCGGCTGCTCGTCGCGCTTGCCGGGCTCGAAATAGGAGATCGACACCGGCCAGCGCTTCAGCCCGGCGAGCTCCTTGATCTGCGCGGCCTTTTCGGTGACGACGCCATTGGTCGGCCGGCCGATCACGCTCATCGTGTCGAAGACCTTCTCGCCGTCGCCGGAGCCGTCGAACACCTTGGCCTCGAGAATGCGCTCGTCGGCGAGCGCGGCGGCGAGGATGTGGCGCAAATGCTCGGTCGGGAACAGCGCGCCGCCGTCGAGCGAGAGCGTCGACTGCTTGGGCCGGGCGAGATCGACCGAGAGCGAGGCGCCGGTCTTCTTCTTGGCCTTGCCGTCGATGTCCTCGGCCTGGACATTGTCCAGCTTGGTCTCGATGCGGAAGCGGAAGTCCTTGCCGTCGCCGGCCTCGAATGTCGCCGAGCGCATGTCGGAGAGGCGCGGCGGCCCTTCGGCCGGCTGCAGCTCGGTGATCTGGCGGAAATTCTGCACCCAGCCCTCGCAAGAGGAGCCGGTGAAATCGAAGGCGATGCGGCCGCGCGCCGCGGTCGGGGCCTTGCTGCCGGAGGCCTGCCCCAGCGTCAGATCATAGACGGCGCGATGCGGCGCCAGCTGCGGCTGAGCGGCGACGGCCGCGACTGTGGCGGCGGCGTCGGCCTGCGCCAGATGCGGCGCCAGCGCGAGCAAGGAGGCGCAGGCGAGAGCAGCGCCGATGATGTGTTTCAGAGCCATGTGGGGTCTTTCTCCCTCTGTCGAGCTCGAGTTGGCTATGGTCCGGCGTCTCCCGGGCGCTTCGCGTCGACGACGACAGCGGCTGGAGGGTGCCTCTCTTCGCTTCGGCGTCGTCGCTGCGCGCTGCGCTCGCGCGACCACTCTATCTCGGGCGAGCGAGATGTCGAGGCGAAGTCTCGCCGGACGCATTGCCTCCCGACCTTGGCCAAATTACGGTCGGCGACAAAGACCCCGGAATTGTCAGAGATTCGGAAAGGAACGCATGATGACCGACACGGCGCAGACGCCGCTGGCCCGGCTCGAGGCCTTAGGACTGACCCTCCCCACACCGGCGGCTCCGGTCGCCAATTACGTCCCCTGGACGCGTTCCGGCAATTTTGTGTTCGTCTCCGGACAATTGCCCGTCGGGCCCGGCGGCGCGATCGATCCCGCGCATAAGGGCAAGCTCGGCGCGTCCGTCACGCTCGAGGCCAGCCAGGCCGCGGCGCGCGTCGCCGCGCTCAATCTTCTGGCGCAGGCGGCCGCGGCGGCGGGCGGCGATCTTTCCAAGCTGCGCGCGCTGCGGCTCGGCGGCTTCATCAACAGCGCCGGCGATTTCGGCCAGCTCCCGCAAGTGCTGAACGGCGCCTCCGATCTCGTCGCCACAGTGCTCGGCGAGAATGGCCGCCATGCGCGCTTCGCCGTCGGCGTCGCGCAGCTTCCGCTCGACGCGGCGGTGGAAGTGGACGGAACCTTCGAAATAGTGGAGTAGGCGATGACGCGCGGCGGCGGCGTTCCCTATCATTGGCTCACCGAACATAAGATCGCGCATAGAGGCCTGCACGATCCAGCGCTCGGAATCGTCGAGAACTCGCTATCGGCTGCACGCGCCGCCGCCTGCGCAGGCTACGCCATAGAATGCGACGTGCAGGCGAGCGCCGATGGCGAGGTCGTCGTCTTCCATGACGAGACCTTGGAGCGGCTGACCGACGGAACCGGGCGTCTCGACGCGCTGAACCATTTCGAGATCGCGCGCTTGACGCTGCGCGGAACGCGCGAGGGCGTGCCGAGCCTGCGCGCTTTCCTCGCGACGATCGGCGGACATGTTCCGCTGTTCATCGAGATCAAGAGCCGTTTCGACGGCGATCTCGCCCTCGCCCGCCATGTCGCGGAGATCGTCGCGCATTATCACGGCGTCGCGGCGATCGAGAGCTTCGATCCGGCGCCGATCGCCGAATTGCGCGCGCATTTCGACGCTCTCGGCATTGCCGGCGCGCCGCTCGGGATCGTCGCGCAGGCCTCTTATGACGGCGCGGATTGGAGCTTTCTCACCGCCGCGCAGCGGGAGGAGCTGACGCAATTCTCGCATGTCGAGCGCACGCGTCCGGATTTTCTCTCCTGGAACGTCGCCGATCTGCCGAATGAGATTCCACGCCGCTGCCGCGAGGAGCGCGGCATTCCCGTCACGACATGGACCGTGCGCGACGCGGAACAGGCGAAGGCGGCGCTCGCCTTCGCCGATCAGATCGTCTTCGAGGGATTTACGCCGTAGCGCCCCCTCCCCTGCTATCGCGGGAGAGGGAGAGGGCGCTTCGTCGATTCACGGAGTCGACGGCGCGGTCACCGCCGGCGTCGAGACATGCGCGGCGAGCGCATCGCGCAGCGCCTGCTCCTTGCTGTGGTCGAGCGAGGTCTTGAGCACGACGCCGCCGGTTCCCTTCACCGCATCGAGCAGCTTGTCGGCCGTCAGCTTGCGGATCAGCACGAAGAGAGCGGCGTTGCCGGGCTGAAGCGTCTCCGAGAGCTGCTTCATGAAAGCGTCGTTGATCCCGTAATCGGTGAGCGCGCCGCTGAGCGCGCCCGCGCCCGCGCCGATCGCCGCGCCGAGCAGCGGATTGAGAAAGATGAGCCCGATCAGCGCGCCCCAGAAGGTGCCGCTGACGGCGCCGGCCGCGGTGGTGTTGATGAGCTGATTCAGCTTCACATGGCCGCTCGGCTCCTTCACCGCTATGACCGCGTCGCTGATCTCGATCACATACTCCTTCTGCAGATCGAATAGTTTCTGCCGTATCTCCTCGGCCTTGGCCTCGGTCGGATAGACGATGACAACGAGATCGGACATGAAAGCTCTCCTCTTGTCGGACGACGCGCATCCTCATCGAAACGCGTGAACGTGTCGTTGCGACGACCGCGCGAATGCGAGGCGACGAGGCGCGCTCCGCCGCCAATCGGCGAAACGCGCGACGGAGCGCATCGTTTCCGCTGGTTTTTATCTAGGGCTGAATCGCGACGATCCGACGCCAGGCCGCCGGCAGTCGATCGATAATGTCGTCCGCGATGAGGCCGGGACCGAAATCATCCGCCGCCGCCGCGTGCATCCAGACGGCGCAGGAGGCCGCGGCGAAAGGCTCCATTCCCTGCGCCAGCAGGCCGGCGACGATTCCGGTGAGGACGTCGCCCGAGCCCGCGGTGGCCAGCCAGGGCGAGGCCGCCGGCATGATCGAGGCGCGCCCGTCCGGCGCGGCGACGACCGTGTCCGGTCCCTTGAAGATGATCACGGCGCCGATCTCGCGGGCGGCGTCACGCGTGCGCTCGAGCTTGGAGATGGGCGCGCCGCTGATGGTCTTCTCCCAGCGCTGGCCGTGAAAGAGCCGCGCGAACTCGCCGCCGTGCGGGGTCAGCACCACCGGCCCCGGCGCCGCGCCGATCGCCTCGCGCAGGCGATCCGGCGCCAGAGCGAAGCTCGTCAGCGCATCGGCGTCGAGCACTGCGGCGCGACGCTCCGACGCGGGCGCGAGCACGGTCTCGACCAGAGCGCAGCTCGCCTCGCCGACGCCCAGGCCCGGCCCCAGAGCGACGACATTCTTGCGCTTGTCCTCGAGCAGCGCGGAGAGGCCGGCCGGCCCGTCGGCGACGCGCAGCATCACCGCGGTCAGCGCCGGCGCGTTGACGGCGAAGGCCTCCTGCGGCGTCCCCAGAGTGACGAGCCCGGCGCCGGCGCGCAACGCCGCCAGAGCGGAGAGTCGCGCCGCCCCCGTATGCGAGGCGCCGCCGGAGACCACCACCGCATGGCCGCGCGCATATTTATGGCCCTCGACGCTCGGCAGGCGCAGCGCGTCGCGCCAGGCGGCCGGCTCGTTGACGAAGGTCTGCGGCTGAATTTTCTCCAGAACATTCGACCTTATGCCGATATGGGCGCAGGAGATCGTCCCGCAGCGCAGCCGGCCCGGCAGCAGCAGATGACCGCATTTCAAGCGAAAGAAGGTCACTGTCGAATCGGCCTGCACGGCGACGCCGCGAATGGCGCCGCTGGTGCCGTCGACGCCCGAAGGAATGTCGATGGCGATGATCTTCTGCTTGGTCTCCGCGCGCCAGGCGTTGAGGCGCAGGATCAGCTCGGCGGCCGGCCCGTCCAGGTCGCGCGCGAGGCCGGTGCCGAACAGCGCGTCGATGACGAGGTCGACGCCCTTGAAATCGCAAATGGCGGCGTCCTCGACGCGGCCGTCCCAGCTCGCCGCGGCCTCGCGCGCGTCGCCATGCAGCGTATCGGGCGGCGTGAGCGCGGCGACGCGAACCTTGAAGCGCTGGCTGCGCAATATGCGGGCGGCGACATAGCCGTCGCCGCCATTATTGCCGGGACCGCAGAGCACCAGCACGCGCCGCCCCGCCGTCTTCACCAGAAAGGCGGTGGCGGCCGCGGCGATGGCGGCGGCGGCCTTCTCCATCAACGCCATGCCGGCGACGCCGCTCTCTATGGTGAGGCGATCGGCGCGCGCCATTTGCGCTGTGGTCAAAAGTTCGGGCGGGTAGGGTCCGAGCGGCATGGCGCGATGGTGGCCGAAGGCGCTTGCCTCCGCAACGCCTTTTCCGAGCGGCGCCCCGCTGCGGCCGAGGCCCGCGCTTTTTTGACGCGTTCCGGGCCGCCGGGGCGTCTTCCTCGATATGGCTCTCCGATTCTCGCGGCGCGGCGTCGTCAGGGCGCGCTGGGATCGCCCCCGGGATGCGCGGCGCGCTTCGTCAGGCGAGACGACAGGACGAAACCGCTGATGCTCATCGAACCCAAATCATTGACGCTATTTTGTTTTCCCTGCGCCGGCGCGAGCGCCGCGACCTATTTGCGCTGGCGCAGGCTGCTGCCCGATTGGATAGGCGTCGAGCCGGTCGAGCCGCCCGGGCGCGGCGCGCGCATCGCGGAGCCGCTCATCGACGATTACGATTCGCTCGTCGATCGCATGACCGACGAGCTCGCCGGGGCGCTGCCGACGAATTATGTGTTCTTCGGCCACAGCATGGGGGCTCTGCTGGCCTATGGCTGCGCGCATCGTCTGCGCGATCGTCGCGAGCGCGGCCCGCGAGCGCTGATTCTCGCCTGCTGCGCGGCGCCGACGCGACGCGACGAGGAAAGGCTCGCGCGGCTGAGAACCGACGCGGCGCTGCTCCAGGAGCTGAAGGACCTCAACGGCACGCCGACCGATGTGTTCGAGCATCCCGAGCTGCTGCGGCTCACGCTCGATATTCTGCGGGCCGATTTCGGCGTCTGCTCGAGCTTTCGACGTTTCGAGCGCGCGCCGCTCGACCTCGACCTGCATATATTCGGCGGCGTGGACGATGAGATCGAGGAGGAGCGACTCACGGCCTGGTCGCTCGAGACCTCCGCCGCCACGACGCTGCAAATGTTCGACGGCGGCCATTTCGTCATCAGAGACCGAGAGAGCGACATACTCGCGAGCCTGCGAAACGCGCTGCGCGGCTTCGCGCCCGCCGAACGCGAGAGCCGACGCGCGTTCAGCTGAGCGAGAACGTCTCGGCGCCGCGCCGCGATTTATCAGGGCGCGCCCTGCGGCTGCACGTCGAAATGCAGCATCATCCCCATGTCCTCGTGCTCCACGAGGTGGCAATGATAGGGATAGACCCCGGTATAGCCGCGCGGGAAATGCACCAAGAGCTCGACCAGCTCATTGGATTGAACGCGCACAGTGTCGTGACGCACGACGCCGTCGAAATCGAGCCGCCGCTCTATGCGCGCGAACACCGATTGCTCGGACGCGTCCTTGCGCAGGCGGAAACGCCGCAGCACGACGAAATTGACGAGATGCATATGGAACGGATGCATGTCGGGCGTCCCATCGGCGAGATGGGCCTGATCATTGCCGATATTGGCCACATACCAGCGCTCATAGCTCCCCTCGCGCGGGCGGATGACGGCGCGTCCCGCCGCCGGATTGTGCCGATAGAGATGGGCGTAGCGGTAGATCGGCGGATAGCCGGCCGGATCGACATTGTCGGTGGCGAGCGGCCATAGCGGATCGGCGCTGCGGCGCGCGTAGGGCGGATTGGGGTCCGCGGGCTCGAAGAAAAAGGCGCGCGAGACCTGATAGGCGACCGCAGCCGCGGGCGCGCCATCCTCCCATGGCGTCGCCAATTTGGCGTCGAAAGGAATGACGAAGGCACTCGGGTCGCCGGCCGGCGCCGTGGAGGGGCGCAGCTCCCACATTTGCGTATCGCGCCAGGGCGCGCCGGTGATCGGATTGACCGGCTCTGCATCCGCCTTGCCGGCGGTGTCGTTCATCAACAGCACGAAGCGATTGCGCACAATGGGCGCGTCGGCGTTGGCGCGCGTCAGCGCCGGCTTGCTGGCGTCCCAGCGGAAGCTCTCGTCGTCGGCGTAGCGCAGCAAAATCTTGTCGAGCGTCGCGCGATCGAGCGGCGGATGCGCGGCCGCATGCGCCGTCGCCGGCGAAGCGGGAGCCGTCGCCCCGGGCGCCGCCGCCCCATGCGTATGCGCGGCGTCGACGATGCGGAACTCCATCACATTGGCGAGCGGGAGATCGGCATGCGGCCCATCGCTCTGCATGGTGAAGGAGATCGCCTTCAGCGCCTCCGGCGTCCCCGGCGCGAATACCGAATCCGCGTCGTTCTGGAAGATCGGCTCCTGCTCCGGCTGCGTCGAATCATAGCCGGCGATCGACAGATTGACGAGATGGAGCGATCCGAGAACATCATTGTCGATGGCGGTGAAGTCGACGAGGACGTCGAGACGCTCGCCCGGCGCGAGCAGCAGATAATCCAGCTCCTCGAGCGGCTCGCCGCGGCTGAACAGGCCGCCGTCATTGCCGACGACCGTGAAAAGATCGCCATACCAGATCTTGCCGCCGATCTTGCCGTCGGGGTCGGCGAGCGTCAGCGCATAGCTGCGGGCGTTGGAGCCGTTGAGAAGGCGCAGGCGATAGATCTTCGGATTGACATGGGCGTGCGGCCAAGGCCTTCCATTGACGAAAATCGTGTCGCCCAGAAACTCCGGGCGGATGAAGACGCGCTTGCCGGTCGTGGCGTCCTTTTGAATCGGCACGCCCTTGCTGTAGCTGACCCCGGCGCTATCGGCGTTCAGGCAGCGATCTTGAATGACGAGCGGCAATTCCTGCGTCTCGTCGCCGATGAGATGGAACAGCTCGGCGTCGGAATGGTCGCGCACGAAATAGACGCCCGCGAGGCCGGCGTGCACCTGCACCGCGGTATTGTCCATGCCATGGTCGTGGAACCACAGCATCGCCGCGCGCTGGTCGTTGGGATAGCAATAGGCGCGATAGGCCGGCATTCCATAAGGATTGCCCTCGAAGCTCGCCGGGCTCAGCGGCCAGCCGTCCGAATCCGGACGCGCCTTGGCGCCATGCAGATGGGCGACGACGCCGACCGGATAATTCATCGATTTATACTGGTCTATGTCCTCGGCGAGATCCATCGGCGGCGGATCGATCGGCGGCATGGCGAGCGAGCGCGCGTCGCCGGGCTTTTCCGCCGGCATGGAGCCGATTCGGTTGATCCAGACCACCTCGAGCGGACGCCCGCGCGTGACATTGACGATCGGCCCGAGATAATTCTCGAGGCTGGCGGCGCGCTCCTGCGGCGAGCCCTGACGAATATAGCACCAGGCGTTGGGCGAGGCCGGCGCGGCGACGGAATCGGTATATTTGACGCTGCGCGCCTCGACTGAAATGGCGATCTTCCCCCAGCCGCCGGTCTGGCCGGCGCCGATCACGTCGAGGGCGGCGAGCGGCAGGTGATTGTCGAATTTCATGAGCATGAAACAAAATCCTCGAAAGAAGACGAAACCAACGCAGAACCACGTCGGCGAGCATAATCGGCCCTGTTTCGGCGCACAATGTGGCGGATTGCGTGTCCGCCTATCGCAGGACCCTCGCGCGCCTCTCGCGCCGCCCCTCGCGCCCTGCCCTTCGCCGTGCTAACCCGTTCCCCATGCCCTCCCTTCCCCCGCAGGCGCGCGCGCTGCTCAAATCCGTGTTCGGCTATGAGGATTTCCGGCCCGGCCAGGCGGAGATCATCGCCGCCGTGCTGGCCGGCGAGCCCGTGCTCGCCATCATGCCGACCGGCAGCGGCAAATCCATGTGCTACCAGCTGCCCGCGCTCGTCGACGGCAGGCTCACAGTGGTCGTCTCGCCGCTCATCGCCTTGATGCGCGATCAGGTGCGGCAGATGCGCGCCTATGGCGTGCCCGCAGCGACGCTCAACTCGATGAACGACGCCGCCGAGAATGACGAGGCGCGCCGCGGCATTCGCTCCGGCGAGTTGCGGCTGCTGTTCGTCTCGCCGGAACGGCTCGTGATGCCCGGCCTGATCGCCGAGCTGCAGCGCGCCGGCGCGACCCGGCTCGCCATCGACGAGGCGCATTGCGTCTCCGAATGGGGCCATGATTTCCGCCCCGAATATCGCGAGCTCGGCGCGACGGCGAAGGCGCTCGGCGCGCAGGTCGTCGGCCTCACCGCCACCGCCGACAGGGCGACGCGCGCCGACATCGCCCAACGCCTGTTCGCCACCAGCCCGCGCCTCTTCCTGCATAGTTTCGACCGGCCCAATCTCGCGCTCAATTTCGCCGCCAAGGACGGGCCCAGAAAGCAGCTCCAGCGCTTCTTGGAAAAGCATCGCGGCGAGAGCGGCATCGTCTATTGCTCGTCGCGCGACGCGACGGAAAAGCTCGCCGCCTTCTTCACGGACCAAGGCCATGCGGCAGTCTCCTATCACGCCGGGCTCGAGCAGACGCTGCGCAATCGCAATCAGGACCGCTTCCTGCAAGAAGACGGAATCATCGCCGTCGCGACCATCGCCTTCGGCATGGGCGTCAACAAGCCGGACGTTCGCTTCGTCGCCCATGCCGACATGCCGTCGAGCGTCGAAGCCTATTATCAGGAGATCGGCCGCGCCGGCCGCGACGGGCTGCCGGCCGACACGCTCACCCTCTATGGCCTCGACGACATGGCCTTCCGCCGCCGGCAGATCGATCAGAAAGAAGTGCCCGAGGAACGCAAGCGCGTCGAGCACGACCGCTTCTCGGCGCTCGCCATGCTGTGCGAGACGCCCTCCTGCCGGCGCCAGACGCTGCTCGCCTATTTCGACGAGGAGAGCCCGCCCTGCGGGCGCTGCGACATTTGTCTCGGCCAGGTGCAGGTCTATGACGGAGCCATAGACGCGCAAAAGGCGCTCTCGGCCGCCATGCGCACGGGACAACGCTTCGGCGCCGGCTATCTCGCCGATATTCTCATCGGCGAGGCGAGCGAGGCGGTGCGCCGCAACGGCCATGACGGCATCAAGACCTTCGGCGTCGGCAAGGATCGCTCCAAGCAGGATTGGAGCGCGATCATTCGGCAGCTGTTCGCCGCACGCGCGCTGGCGACCACGGAGCATGGCGGCTTTCGGCTGACGCAAAAGGGCGAGGATATTCTCTTCGGCCGCGCGCAGATTTCACTGCGCCGAGATCCGCTGACAGCGAAGGCGCCGCGCAGCAAGCGCGGCGAGGCGCCGCGGACGCAGGCGCTGGACGCGCAGGAGGAGCAGGTGCTCGCGGCGCTGAAGCGCAAGCGCCTGGAGCTCGCGCGCGAAGCGGGCCTGCCCGCCTATATGGTCTTTCCCGATCGCACGCTGATCGAAATGGCGTCGCACCGCCCGGCGACGCTCGACGAGATGCGGCGCGTGCAGGGCGTCGGCGAGCACAAGCTCGCGCAATATGGCGACGCTTTCCTCGAGGCGCTGGCCGACGCGCTGCGCTGAAGGATCAAGCGAGCTCGCGGCGGAACGACAATCGAAAGGTCGCGCCGCCGCCGGGCGTCTCGGCGATGGCGAGGCGGAGGCTCGGAAGCCTCTCGGCCAAATAGAACACGGCGCCGGCGGCGGCCGAAGGCTTCGAGCTGGGCGGCGGCGTCTATGCGATGGACGAACGCCGGGGCAATGACGCCAACAGCTGGAAGATGCCAGGCCATGTGAAATTCGACGCGTCCAAATCCAGCTCGACATCGAGAATCTCACCGACACGCGCTATTTCGAATATAGCGATGGTTGCAGCTTCGCCTATTATGGCGCGCCGCGCACCTTTGTCGGCTCGGTGAGTTTCAAATTCTGATCGCATGGGCGCCCCGACGGCGGCGCCCATCGCTTCATCTTCGGGAGCCCATCCATGAAGGAGCAACAGATTTTGCCCTCGTCTTCATCGCCCGATGGCGCCGCTTCCCGAGACACTGCTTCCCGAGACGCCGCCGCGCGACGCGAGAAGCGAAAAGCGCGGCGCAAGCTCTGGCTCGACATTCATCTCTATATCGGCCTCGTCGCCGGCGCGATGCTCGCGCTCATCGGCCTCACCGGCAGCGCGCTGGTGTTCTGGACCGAGATCGACGAAATGCTCGATCCCGCAATGTTCACCTCCGCCGCGCCGCCCGAGGGCGAGGCCGCCTTCGCGCCGCTCGGGCGAATAGGCGAGGCGCTGAACGCGGCGCTGCCCGCAGGCGCAAAGCCCGGCGGCGTCGGCATGCCGCGCAATGAGAGCGGCTGCTACAAGGTCTATTACGAGGATGCGAAGACAGGCGACACACGCCGCCTCTGCATCGATCCCTACACGGCGAAAGTGCTCGGCGACCGCGTCTATTGGTCGAAGAGCGGGGTCGCTCACCATAGCTTCATGAGCTTCCTGTTTCAGCTCCATTGGTCGCTGCTGCTCTACGACGTCGCCGGCGACCCGGGCGTCGTCGTCGGACTCGCCGCCATTCTGCTCGTCGTCTCCGTCTTCACCGGCGTCTATCTCTGGTGGCCCTCGCCCGGCAAATGGCTCGCCGCCTTCACCTTGAAACGAAACGCCAGCGGCGAGCGCCTGAACTATGATCTGCACAAGCTCGGCGGCCTCTATACGGCGGCGGTGCTGCTCGCCGTGCTGATCTCCGGCGTCTCGATGAATCTCGACACGCAATTCCAATGGGTCGTCGCGCTGTTCTCGCCGCTCAGCGCGGCGCAGCGCGGCGAGATCGTCTCCGGCCCCGCCGATGGACGGCCGCGCATTCCCTTCGAGCAGGCGGTCGACGCCGCCGCGCGGCTCTATCCGGAAGGACGACTCGAGAATGTCGGATTCCCGAAAGATGCGACAAGCGTCTACGAAATCTGCCGCACGGACATCGCCGAGATCAGCCGCTTCATCGGAACGCGCTGCGCTTTCGTCGATCAATATTCGGGCGAGGTCGTCGGCGTTCGCGATCCTGTCCATGGAACCGCGGGCGACGTCTTCATGCAATGGCAATGGCCTTTGCATTCCGGCCGCGCATTCGGCTGGACGGGACGCATTCTCGTCTTCGTCACCGGCCTCGTCTGTCCGCTGCTGTTCGTGACGGGCATGATCCGCTGGCTGCAGAAGCGCCGCGCGAAACGCTTCCATCGCGGCGCGGGCGAGCGCGCCGGCCATGACCCTTCGCATCGCCTCGCAGCCAGCGCCGAAAAAGCAAGCCGAACCTAACGCCAAAGTCTCATGAAAGTCGCGCGAAGGTCACGACAGGTTCGTGAAAGGTTTACCGAGCTTTTTTCGACGACTATTGCAGGCGCGCCGCTGTCAATGATATGGAACGACTTATCGTCGACGCGATGGCCGACATCTTCGTTTCGACACCCACATTCGGCGGCGTTCATCGACGATGCTCCTCAGAGGCGACGTCCTCCTCGGCTCGACTGCTCTCTGCATCCTCGCGCTGATGGCACCGGCGATCGCCGCGCCGGACAGTGACATTGCGGCCGAAAGCAAAGACGAGAAGCGCAAGAGCGCGGATGATTCCGCGCCACAGGCGAAATCGCTCGGCAAGGGCGTTTCCGGCGTCTTCGTCAATTCGTCGGTCGCCGACTCCGGCTATTCGCCGGGCTTCGTGATGCGCGGCTTTCCAGGCGGACTCACCCTGTTCGACGGCGCCGCGCATGGCTTCAGCTCGGAGGACGTCAATCTGTCGACGGTCGATCACGTCGAATTCTACAAGGGCCCGAGCGCCATGCTGTTCGGCAAGGCGCTCGGCGGCTATGGCGGCTCGGCGAATTACATCCGCAAGGCTCCGCTCGCCGAGCGCTTCGCGCGCGGAACGGCGACGATCGGCGCCTTCGACGTCTATCGCACGACCTTCGACATCGACACGCCGCTCGACGATGCGCAGACGCTGCTGTTCCGCATGACGGGCTTCGCGCAGAGCGTCGGCGGCTTCGTGGATTTCATGCGCGCCCGGGCCGTTCTGGTCGCGCCGGCGGCGACGCTGGTTCTCGACAATGGCGACCGAGCGACGCTGCGCGCCGAATATCGCGCCGGGCGCTTCGTCTATCGCGACGGCGTCCCCGCCTCGCCGATCTTTCTACATACGCCGCGCGAATTCTACGCCGGCGCGCCGGTCAATGAGCATGAACGGCCGCGGTCCGCGGATTTCACCTTCACCTATGAGCACGCCTTCGACGCCGACTGGTCGCTCACCACGGTCGTCGATTATTCGCTGAACGGCAACACCTATGGCTGGTTCCTCGGCTGGGGCTATGACGGCCTGCATTCGGTGACGCTCGGCCGTCCCGTGCGATCGCATTTCGCGGCGCGAAATTTCGACGCGCAATTGCGGTTGAACGGACGCTTCACGACGGGCGACATCGGCCACAATGTTTTTCTCGGCCTCGAGCATTGGGATTATTTCTACGGCCATGACGAATTATTCGCGCGCGATCCGCTGCCGAAGATCGACATAGGCGCGCCGCTCTATCCGCTCGGCGTCGATTATTCCGGCGCGCAATGGGCCAATGGCGCCGCGCGCGCCTGGAGCCGCTCCGTCTATGCGCAGGATCTCGTCGATCTCACGCCGCAATGGCGCATTCTGCTCGGCGGACGCTACGATCTGCTGGCGCAGCGCGAAACCGTCTTCGATCCCTTCGGCGCGCTTTCGGGGACATCCTCCTCCACGCTCGGCAAGGGAACGCGCGGCTATTTCAGCCCGCGCGCCGGCGTGCTGTTCCGCCCTGGCGAGACGACGAATCTCTTCGCCGCTTTCGGGCGCTCGCTCATACCCAATATCTCGGTGCGCGTGCGAGGCGGCGATGCGCCGCCGCCGCAGCAGGATACGCAATATGAGATCGGCTTCGAGCAGAGCTTTCCCGAATATAAAGCGCGTCTCGAGGTCGGCCTGTTCGATGTGACGCGCGATCATGTCGCCATCACCGACCCCGCCGATCCGGGCGGATTCTATTCGCTCGTCACCGGCCGCCAGCACAGCCATGGCGTCGAATTCAATCTCTCCGGCGAGATCCTTCCCGGTCTGCGCGCGAGCGGCGCCGCCACCTTCCTGCACGCCATCGTCGCCAAGGACTCCAATGTCCCCTCGCAAGCGGGCAGCGATCTCCTCGGCGCGCCGCGCCGCGTCTTCAGCGTCAGTCTCGACTATAGACCGGAGTGGGACCTCCTGCGCGGATTGGAGCTCGGCGCGAGCTATTATTACGCGAGCGCGGCGGAGGCGACGCTGCCCAATGTCCGAGGCTTCACCCTGGCGCCGCAGCAGATGCTCGGCGCCTCGCTCGGCTATCGCTTCGACGAGCATTGGAAGCTCGATGTGAGCGCGAGCAATCTCACCGACCGGCCGAATTTCACCTCGAGCGGCGCGCTCTATCGCGGCGAGCCGCGCTCGATCTCGGCGACATTGTCGTTCCGATATTGACGGCTCACCGCGTCAGCGTCGCGCCGATCAGCACGAGGCACGGCCCGTCGAGCGTCTCCTGCGCCACGCGCTGCGGCAAATCGCCGATCGTGCCGGCGACGATGCGCTGCTGCGGCGTGCTGGCGCGCTCGACGAGAAAGGCCGGCGTCGCAGGGTCCATGCCTTCGGCGAGCAGGCGCTTCGACAATGCGGGCAGCGTGCGATTGCCCATATAGACCGCCGTCGTCGCGCGATGGTCGGCGAGAGCGCGCCAATCGATATCCTCGGGGAATTTGCCGTCGCTCGTATGCGCAGTGACGAATTGCACGCGGCGCGCCGTATCGCGATTGGTGAGCGAGACCTCGAGCGCCGCCGCCGCGGCGAGCGCCGCCGTCACCCCCGGCACCACCTCCGCCTCGAGGCCTGCGGCGCGAATGGCGCAGAGCTCCTCATTGGCGCGGCCGAAGATCATCGGATCGCCGCCCTTCAGGCGCACGACATTCTTGCCCTCCTTGGCGAGCGTCACCAGCAGAGCGGTGATCTCCTCCTGCTTCACCGAAGGCGCATAGCCGCGCTTGCCGACATTGATGCGCGTCGCCTCGCGCCGCGCGAGATCGAGCACGGCGGCCGGCACCAGATCGTCGAACAGAACGACATCGGCGCCGACCAGCGCGCGCAGCCCTTTGAGCGTCAGCAGCTCGGGATCGCCCGGCCCCGCGCCGACCAGCGTCACGCGGCCGCGCGCGGAGGCGGCGTCGGCGCGGCGCGTCTCCTCGAGCAGCGCGTCGAGATCGTCGTCCTGCGGCGCATGCTCGACGCGCGCGAACGCCTCGCGCGTAAAACGCCGCCAAAAGTCGCGGCGTGCGAAAAAGTCGAGCCCCGAGGCCATCACGCGCGGACGAAAGGCGCGCGCCGCTCTGGTCCAGGCGGAGAAGGTCGCGGGGATCAGCGTCTCGACGCGCGCGCGCACGGCCTGCGCGAAAGCCGGCGCCGCGCCGCTGGTGGAGACGCCGATGACGAGCGGCGAACGATTGACGATGGCGCCCATCGTGAAATCGCTGAGCCCCGGCCGGTCCGTGAGATTGACCGGAACCCCATGCGTCTTGGCGGCGTCGCGAAAGGCCTGCGCCTCCGCATCCGCCTCGATGACGGCGAGCGCCATCGCCGCGCCGGCGAGATCCTCCGCGCGCCAATCGCGTTCGATCAGCGTGAGGCGCGCGCGCGCGGCGGCGACGGCCTCGAGCCGCGGCGAAGGCGACGCGGCGAAAACCTCGACAAAGGCGCCCGCGGCGGCGGCGAGGTCGGCCTTCCAGGCCGCGCCGTCCGAGCCGCCGGCGACCACGACGCGCCGCCCCTCCAGCGCGTAGAACACCGGGAGCGTGGCGAGCTCCTGCATCAGCTCGGCTGGGACTTCGTCAGGCTTGCGCGTCACTCGGCTCTCTCTTCCCCCGTCACTCGGTCCCGCCGTCGCTCGGTCCCGTCCACCCGGGCATTTAGCCCCGATCCGCCAAAAGAAAAAGCGGCCCGCAGGGGCCGCTTTCGCCAACCGAACGGAATGTTCGGATTACTTCTTCTTGCCGTCCGCGCCGAACTGGCTGAGATAGGCCCAGACGTCGTCCTGGTCCTGGTCCTTGGGCAGGCCCGGGAAGATCATCTTGGTGCCGGGGACCTTGGCCTTCGGGCTCTTGACGAACTCCTTGAAGACGGCCTCGTCCCAGGTGATGCCGGACGCCTTGAGCGCGTCGGAATAATTATAGCCCTCGGCGGTCGCGGCCTTGCGGCCGTTGATGCCGTTGAGCTCGGGAGCGACCGCATTCTTGGCGGTCTCGCCGACCTGATGGCAGGCCTTGCACTTGTTGAAGATCTTCTCGCCCGCCGCGGGATCGCCGGCGGCGATCGCCTGGCCGGCCATGGCGGCGAAAGCGACGCCCGCAGCGAGCGTCAGCCTGGTCACAAATTTCATCCTCGTTCCTTTCCTCGAAGCGTCGTCCCCTGGGAACCGACTGTCTTAATTTTGCCGGCCCTGGCGTGACGCCTGCGCCGATCGTTCATCCCGCGGCCGGGAAACTATATCGGAGCGCTATTGGTGACAATATGCTCCGCTTGCTGAACAGCGCCTGAAATGTCGTTAGGTAACGCGGCGCAACGTCAAATTGATGCGTCCGCCCGCCGCAAAAAGCGGCGAGGACAGCTTCGGCGCGAGCTCCGGCAGCAGCCGATCGACGCCATGGAAGCGCAGCCGCGCCGGTCCGCCCAGCGTCAGCACATCGCCGGACGACAGCGCGAAGACGCGCGACGAATCGGAGCGCTTGACGCCGCCGAGACGGAATCGGCAATCGGCGCCGAGCGAAACGGAGAGAATCGGAGCCGAGAAATCCGCCTCGTCCCGATCCTGATGCGGCCCCATGCGCGCCTCGGGCCCATAGAAATTGACGAGGCAGGCCTCCGGCGGATGCGGATAATCCGCGAGCTTCTCCCATGCGTCGAGCAGCATTCGCGGCATGGGCGGCCAGGGCTCGCCGGTTTCGGGATGGCGCGCCTCGTAACGATAGCCGCGCGCCTGATCGCTGAGCCAGCCGAGCGGGCCGCAATTGGTCGTGCGCACCGAGAAAGGCAGCCCGCTGCGCGGCATGGTCGGCGTGAGCAGCGGCGCGGCGGCGATGACGCTCTCCAGCTCGCGCAGCAGCGCGCGCTGCGCGGCCTCGTCGAAATAGCCGCGGTAAAGGCGAACGCCCGGCTCTATCTCCGACATTCTCGCTCCGTCCTGCGAGGAGCGCCGCGCGTCACCGGTCGAGCACGTCCTTGGCGGCGACGGTCGAATCGGAATTGAGCCGGTAGACGATCGGCACGCCGGTGGTGATCTCGAGAGAGGACACCGATTCGGGCGTCAGCCGATCGAGCACCATGGCCAGCGCCCGCAGCGAATTGCCATGCGCGGCGACCAGCACGCGCTCGCCGCGCAGAGCGCGCGGCAAAATCTCCTGGCAATAGAAGGGCAGCACGCGCGCCACCGTATCCTTGAGGCTCTCTCCGCCGGGCGGCGCGACGTCATAGGACCGCCGCCACAACCGCACCTGCTCCTCGCCCCATTGCTGGCGCGCCTCGTCCTTGTTGAGGCCGGAGAGATCGCCGTAATGCCGCTCGTTGAGCGCACGGCTGCGGATGACGGGCACGTCCTTCTGCCCGAGCTCGTGAAAGGTGAGATCGAGCGTGCGCTGCGCGCGCAGCAGCAGCGAGGTGAAGCCTATGTTGAAGCGCAGATCGATGCGCTTCAGCTCGCGTCCGGCGCGCCGCGCCTCCTCGATCCCCTTGGGCGTCAGATCGGGGTTCTTCCAGCCTGTGAACAGGTTCTTGGCGTTCCACTCGCTTTCGCCATGGCGGAGGAGGACGAGAATACGGTCCATGCAGGCTATGTCCCTCGAATCGAACGATGCGGCGCGCTGTCAGGCGCCGGCGAGGCCGAGCACGTCGGCCATAGAATAGAGGCCGGCCGGCCGCCCTCGCGTCCAAATAGCGGCGGCGATGGCGCCCCGCGCGAAAATGCCGCGATCCTCGGCGCGATGAGCGAGCTCTATGCGCTCCCCCGCCCCGGCGAAGATCACCGAATGCTCGCCCACCACCGTGCCGCCGCGCAGCGAGGCGAAGCCTATGTCGCCCTCCCGCCGCGGTCCGGTGAGCCCGTCGCGGGCGCGGGCGCTGTGCTCGCCGAGCGCGACGTCCCGCCCCCGCGCGGCCGCCTCGCCCAGCAGCAGCGCCGTGCCGGAAGGGGCGTCGACCTTCATGCGATGGTGCATCTCGACGATCTCTATGTCCCAGGCGACGCCGAGCGCCTTCGCGGCGCGCTCCACCAGAACGGCGAGAAGATTGACGCCGAGGCTCATATTGCCGGAGCGCACGACGGGAACGCGCTCGGCGGCCGTCGCGAGAGCGGCCATGTCCTCGCTCGACAATCCGGTGGTGCCGATGACATGGGCGACGCCGGCCGCCGCGGCGAGCCCGGCGAGCGCCACGGTCGTCGCCGGCGTCGAAAAATCGATGGCCACATCGGCCTCGGCGAGCGCGGCCGTCGCATCGGCGCAGAGGCGCACGCCATTGGCGGGACGGCCGACCAGCAGGCCCGCATCCTCCCCGAGGATGGGCGAATGGGCCGAGACGACCGCTCCGGTCAGCACGACGCCTTTCGTCTCCCCCGCGGAGGCGATCAGCATCCGGCCCATGCGGCCGGCGGCGCCGACGACGACCAGCCGCACATCGCTCATCAACCTTGCCCCCACAAAGATTGCACGCGGGCTCCGCAGAACGGCCCTGCGGCCAGTCTATACAGCCCCGATGCGCGAATGAGAAGGGGAGACGCCCTACCCGATCAGGTGGCTATTTGCCCTTCGGGCGAAACGCCGCGACGCGCGCCGGATCGGTCTCTATATAGGCGGCGCCGATGAGATCGAGACAATAGGGCACGGCCGGCATCACCGCGTCGAGGCAAAGCTCGATGGCGGCGGGCTTTCCGGGCAGGTTGATGACGAGACATTTGCCTCGGTGAGCGGCCAATTGCCGCGACAGAATCGCGGTCGGCGTCTGCGCCAGCGACACTTTGCGCATCAGCTCGCCGAAGCCGGGCAATTCGCGCGGCGCGGCGGCGAGCGTCGCCTCGGGCGTCAGATCGCGCGGCGAAGGCCCTGTCCCGCCCGTGGTGACGACGAGATCGCAGCCGATATTGTCGGCGAGATCGATGAGCGTGTCGCGCACGCTCTCGAAACCATCGGGAATGAGGCGCCGCTCGATGCGGAACGGGCTCGTCAGCACCTTCTCGAAATAGGCGGCGATGGCCGGTCCGCTGACATCCTCATAAACGCCGGCGCTGGCGCGATCGGAGGCGGTGACGACGCCGATGACGGCTTCCTGCTTCTGTGTCATGCGCGCACAATAGCGGCTCCGAGGCGCGAGACAACCGAAAGCTCCGCCCGCCTCCGACAGGCATGAAGCGCTTCTCGTATTGCTATCGAGGATAGGGCGCGCAAGGGCGATTCGCTCGCACGACGTTTCAACATTGCGTCGGCGGCCCGGGAGCGGCTCTGGAACGACTCGTCGATCGAGATCGTCTTACGTCCATCGAGATCGTCTTGCGCAGCGGCGATGGATCGATCGCGCGCGCCGCGGATCCCTGAAATTCGCTACGGCGCGAAATTCACGACTGTACAAAAATCAAACACGGCAGGACGGAGGCTCTTCGATGAGAAGCCCCCTGGGCGCGCGAAAAATCGCGCGCCCGGCGGCGTCACGATCGCGGAAGCGGGACTCCCGCCGGGCTCGCGTCGTTCCGGAAGGATTATTCCTTCACCGAAGCCGGCTCGCAGCCGCACTTCTGATAGCAGGCGCCCTTAGCCTCCTTGGCCTTCTCGATGGACTCGGGAGTCGCCGAGAAGCGATTCTTGACGGAGACATATTCGAAGAAGCACTTGTCGACGCAGACGCCCTGCTTGTCTTCATCCTTGATGTCGCAACCGGCGAAAACCGGGCCGACCATGCCGAGCGACAGAGCAGCGGCCGTCACAATGGCGCGAAAGTTCATTTGCCGTTTCCCTCTTTTTGGATGTGGGACCATTTGTCCCTTATTTGTTACAGGGCGCATCGTCCCGCGGGCAAATAGGCTGTTTTCGCTGCGCCTGTCAATGTAATTGACATTTTTGCGGCGCCCCGAAAATCATGCGGAGAAGAGCTTCGCTGCACTGCAAAAGGAGCATTTCCCGACCGGTCGCGAAAAACAGCCCGCCGCCTCATTCGGCGACGTAGATTTGCGCGCCCTTCTCCAAGAACTCCGCGCTCTTTTCCGCAAAGCCCTTGTCACGCTCGGCGAGCGCCGCCGCCTCCTCGCGCAGATCGCGCGTGATCTGCATGGAGCAGAATTTCGGCCCGCACATGGAGCAGAAATGCGCGACCTTATGCGCCTCCTTGGGCAAGGTCTCGTCGTGATAGCGGCGCGCCGTATCGGGATCGAGCCCGATGTCGAATTGATCCTCCCAACGGAAGTCGAAACGCGCGCGGCTCATCGCATCGTCGCGCTCCTGCGCCGCCGGATGGCCCTTGGCGAGATCGGCAGCGTGCGCTGCGATGCGATAAGTGATGACGCCGGTCTTCACATCCTCGCGATCCGGCAGGCCGAGATGCTCCTTGGGCGTCACATAGCAGAGCATCGCCGTGCCGAACCAGCCGATCATGGCGGCGCCGATGCCGGAGGTGATGTGGTCGTAGCCCGGCGCGATGTCGGTGACGAGCGGCCCGAGCGTGTAGAACGGCGCCTCGCCGCATTCGCGCAGCTGCTTCTCCATATTCACTTTGATCTTGTGCATCGGCACATGGCCGGGGCCTTCGATCATCACCTGGCAGCCCTTGTCCCAGGCGATCTTGGTCAACTCGCCGAGAGTCTCGAGCTCGGCGAATTGCGCGGCGTCATTGGCGTCCGCGATGCAGCCGGGACGCAATCCGTCGCCGAGCGAGAAGGACACGTCATAGCGGCGCATGATGTCGCAGATCTCGTCGAAGCGCTCATAGAGGAAGCTCTCGCTGTGTCGCGAGAGGCACCAGCGCGCCATGATCGAGCCGCCGCGCGAGACGATGCCGGTGACTCTCGCGGCGGTGAGCGGCACATGGCCGAGGCGCACGCCCGCATGAATGGTGAAATAATCGACGCCCTGCTCCGCCTGCTCGATCAGCGTGTCCTTGAACACCTCCCAGTCGAGCTTCGTCGCGTCGCCGCCGACCTTCTCGAGCGCCTGATAGATCGGCACCGTGCCGATCGGAACGGGCGCATTGCGGATGATCCAGTCGCGAATATTGTGAATATTGCGTCCGGTGGAGAGATCCATCACCGTATCGGCGCCCCAGCGGATCGCCCACACCATTTTCTCCACCTCCTCCGCGACCGAGGAGGTGATGGCCGAATTGCCGATATTGGCGTTGACCTTCACCAGGAAATTGCGGCCGATGATCATCGGCTCGGCTTCCGGATGATTGATGTTGGCGGGAATGACGGCGCGTCCGCACGCCACTTCCTGACGCACGAACTCCGGCGTCACATAGGCGGGAATTTCGGCGCCGAATCCCTCGCCCGCCTCTATGCGCTCGGCGGCCTGCGCGAAGGCGCGCTCGCGGCAGAGATTCTCGCGATGCGCGACATAGATCATCTCTTCCGTGATCGCGCCGGCGCGCGCATATTCGAGCTGCGTCACCGGCGCCGAGCCGGCGGCGCGGCGAATGGCGCGCGGAGCGGGACAGGGCGGAACCAGCCGATCCTCGCCGACGAAGCCATTGTCCTCCGCCTTCACGGCGCGGCCGGCGTAGGCCTCGAGGCCGGCCCGGCTCTCGAGCCAGCGACGCGCCGCCGGCAAGCCCGCCGAAAGATCCGGGACGAATTCCGCGCAGCTATAGGGGCCGGACGGATCATAGACGCGCAGCGGCGCGTCGCCGGACGAGGGATGAAGAGCGATCTCGCGCACCGGGACTCGAATATCCTCGACGCGAATATCCTCCCGCCCGCGCGGGGAGGAATAGAGCTTGCGCGACCCGCCGATCGGGCCGGTGGTCACGCTCTGGGGAGTCGTCGGGCGTTTGTCCTGCACGTTCATCGTCGCGCTCCCTTGTCTCGAGGATGGCTGGGCGGCAGGCGACGGAGTCGGCCGACGCCGTCCGCAACATCGGACGACGCGTCCCTTTGGCCTTCCCTCGCGCCGGCATTACCCGGATCAGGTTCGATGGGTGCTTCTCAGCCGCTCCTCATCGGAGCGGCGCCCCTCGCCAAGGCGCGCATGTTATCCGCGGCCCCGGATCGCGGCAAGTCCGGCAATCGACCGTCCGGCAAATCGACAGCGTGGCTGTCGACGGTCCCGCTATCGACGGCCCGGCGGCGGAGCGCTGTGGCAAAAACGTGACAGATCCGAAAATATTCACAGGCGTCCGACCGATAGCGATGTCGCGGACCGCCCGCTCTGTTAGATTCTCTGATAGATTCTTGGGCAATAGTGAGTCGTGAGATACAAACGCCGCCGGGTTGCCGAGTGCTTCTAAATGGCGTGTGAACGACGACCGATCTGGGGCGGGGCGATAGATAATGAACGGATATTCCTGGCGCACTCTCGCCTCGGCGGCTGCTCTCACGATTTCTCTCGCAGCTCCGTCACTCGCCGCGGACGGCTATTTTCTGATCGGCTACGGCCCGCGTCAGAAGGCGCTGGGCGGCGCCGGCGTCGCCGATTCGCGCGACTCCATGTCGCTGTCGATCAATCCGGCCGGACTCGTCGATCTCGAGCGCCGGCAGATGCAGCTGGGCGTCACCGCTCTGTTTCCGGAGCGCGGCTATTCGACCGACGGCGCGCCCAAGGTGCTGGCGCCGGGCGACGTCCGCAGCGGGCGGCCGATCTTCCCTGTGCCCCATAACTCCTATTCTGCGCCGATCGACGCGGAGTCGGCCTGGGGCACGGCCTCCTACGCCAACGGCGGCATCAACACCTCCTTCGATTTCGGCCATTTTCACCCGCCGTCAGGGGGCCCCTTCGGCGGCGGCTATGCGGGCGTCGATCTCGAGCAGGCCTTCACCAGCGTCGGCTATGCGCGCAAATACGGCGCGCTGTCGATCGGCATCGCGCCCACCATCGCGGTGCAGAGGATCAATCTGCAGGGTCTCAAATCCTTTTCGCCCTATTCCGCCGATATGTACAGCCTGTCCGACAATGGCTATGACTGGTCGTTCGGCGGCGGCGTGCGGCTC
This sequence comes from Methylosinus sp., assembly GCF_036560965.1. Lineage (NCBI taxonomy): Bacteria > Pseudomonadati > Pseudomonadota > Alphaproteobacteria > Hyphomicrobiales > Methylocystaceae > Methylosinus > Methylosinus sp. The sequence continues at coordinate 35,689 of NZ_DATBQF010000077.1, forward strand.
GGCCTGCAATGGCGCGTGACCGACCAGTTCCGCATCGGCGTCGCCGGCTCGACGCCGATGTTCATGACACGTTTCCGCAAATATTCGGGCCTCTTCGCCGATGGCGGCAGCTTCGACATTCCGGCCAATCTCACGGCCGGCGTCGCCTATGATCTGACGCCAGATCTGACCGTCATGGCCGACTGGCGCCATATCTTCTATTCGGGCGTCGGATCTGTCTCCAATTCGAGCTTCCCGGTGCTGCTGCGCTCGCTCGGCTCCTCGGGCGGCCCCGGCTTCGGCTGGAAGGACACCGATTCGGCGTCGTTCGGCGTCGAATGGCGCGTGCAGCCGGGCTTTGCGCTGCGCGCCGGCTATCATTATGTGACCAACCCGATCCCGACGAATTCGGTGACGCTGAACATACTCGCGCCGATCATCAACGCGCATCACATCAGCGGCGGCCTCAGCTACGACATCACCAAGAATTCGACGCTCGACCTCGCCGTCGTCTACGCTTTCAAGAACAATGTGCGCGGTCCCGAGGCGCTGCCGCAGACGGCGGCGACGCCTTTCGGCGCCTATAATCCGGCCGCCAACGTCAATCTGTGGCTGCGCGGCCTCGAGGTCTCGGTCGGCTGGACCTATAAATTCGACCTCGGCGACAATTCTCTGATCCCGACCCATCTCTGAGAACGAGAGCGAGGCCGCGGCGCGCCGAAGCGGCGGCCGCGGCCTTTTCGCATTATCCGATGACGATCTTGGGCGGCGCCCGGCGCGACTGCGTCTCCAGCAGATTCTTCACCTTGGCGGCGAGATCCTTGTAGATCGCCGCATGGGGTCCGTCCGGCGCGGAGGCGACGACCGGCGTGCCGGCGTCCGAGGTCTGGCGAATGGCGAGATCGAGCGGCACCTCGCCGAGGAAGGGCACGCCCAGCGCCTCCGCGTCCTGCCGCGCGCCGCCATGGGAGAAGATGTCCGTGCGGCCACCGCAATGCGGGCAGAGGAAATAGCTCATATTCTCGACGACGCCGAGAATGGGCGTCGACACTTTCTGGAACATTGCGACGCCGCGGCGCGCGTCGATCAGCGCCAGATCCTGAGGGGTCGAGACCACGACCGCGCCGGCGAGCGGCACCTGCTGCGCCATGGTCAGCTGCGCGTCGCCCGTCCCGGGCGGCATGTCGACGACGAGCGCGTCGAGCTCGCCCCAGGCGACCTCGCCGAGCATCTGGCCCAGCGCCTGCGCCACCATGGGGCCGCGCCAGACCATGGGCACATCCTCCTCGACCAGAAAGCCGATGGACATGATCTTGATCCCATAGGCCTCGAGCGGGATCATCTTATTGCCGACGACCTCCGGCTTGCCGGTGAGGCCGAAGAGGCGCGGCGCGGACGGGCCGTAGATGTCGGCGTCGAGCAGGCCGACGCGCCACCCATGCGCCGCGAGGCCGAGCGCCAGATTGGCGGCGGTTGTCGATTTTCCGACGCCGCCTTTGCCCGAGGAGACGGCGACGATATATTTGATCTTCTCCAGCGCGGCGATGGGCCGGCGCTGCTGCGCCTGACCGGGCGGCGGCGCAGCCGGGGCGGCCTGGGGCGCGCGCTCCGCCGTGAGCGTCACGATCGCCGACTCGACGCCCGGCACCGTCTTCACGGCGCCCTCGACGGCGACGCGCAGAACCTCGAGCTCCTTGGCCCGCGCCGGATCGCCGGTAAGGGAAACGAAGGCCTTGGCCCCCGACACATTGACTCCGCTGACGAGGCCGGCCGCGACGATCGATTTGCCGTCCGGACCGGCGACGCTCTCCAGCGCTTTCAAGACTGATGCTTCATCGGCCACTGTCTTCGCCCTTTCGCACGAACCCGCTTTCCGACGCCCTCTCGCGAGGGCGTCTTT
>NZ_DATBQF010000078.1:0-12687 GCF_036560965.1 Methylosinus sp.
GACACATAAATCCCCATAGCTCGCGGCGGCGACGGCGCCCTTCCGACTCGCGGTTTCCTTCCTTGGAGGTTTTCGGATGCCGGCCCTAAGGCTGCGCGACGCCGAGTGCTCGCAAAGGGCCGGCATCCGAAAACCTTTACAGGAGCAGAAATTCGAACTGACCCATCGCCCGAATGTTGTCAGCATAGGAACACATCAATTGCAATTTCGAACCGCGTAAGTAGTGGCTCAAAAATTGTGGGTGACTGCGGCAATCCGCTTCAAAACTCGGGAAACGAGTCGAGACGACCGATCCGGATCAGATCGCTCAGCGCCGAGCGGACCTGCGGCCAGGGAAATTCGCGGCAGTTTTCGCACCATTCACCCTCCCGGAGCATAGCGTGGAGCTTGGCGGCCACGCCTTCGACGGAAGACGCCGGCGTGGCCGCCAATGCATCGGCGAGTTCTTTCGCTATATCCACGGCTCGCTCCTCCTCTTTTTTCGCTTCAGAGTAGCCGACAGCCAAATCGGCGGCCGCCCAGCGGGCGCGCTCATCCTCCTCCTGAGCGGCACGGTCCGCCTCGGCGCAATCAGTGTTGTCGATTGAGCAGGACTCGCGAATCAACTGCATCAATTGGGTTTCCAAGCTTTGCTGCTTCTGGCAGAGCACGTCGGCGGCGTCCTGGGCAGCCCTCCATTGTGTCCACAGGGACATTGCCGCATCGGCCGCTTCTATACGCGACGTGTCGAGAGGCACGATTTCCGCGAAAGACGCCGGCGCGGCAGCGCCGACGCTCGCGACCAACAGGGTCCTTCGGGTGAAAGAAGGCGCACGCGTGGTAATCTCGGGTTCAGCCATGATCCGAGTTCCTCATTAGCCAGGGGAATCTGCATGAGCGAGGGCCTCTCATCGTCCAGCAAGACGGCAGTTTTGCTGAGCTTTGATCAAAGGCAAGCCTCAGCGTACGCCGGAAATAGATTTTCCGGCGTCGGATGGCGTGGTAATGGTTTTGTCACGACGCTCTCTTTTTAGCGCCGAATTCTAATAACGTCAACCCAAAAATAGAACGACGTGCTAAAAATGCTAGCTGTTCAATGCAAGATGGCGCGCGTCGCCCTGGGAATTGGCGTGCGGGAGCTGGCAGAACTGGCGCAGGTCGCACCGGCGACGGTTTCTCGTCTCGAGGCGGGAGAGGAACTGAAACCCCGCACGGTCGCTGCAATCCGCGCCGCTCTTGAGGCGGCGGGCGTAATCTTCGTCGACGAGAATGGCGAGGGGCCAGGCGTGAGGCTAAGGAAAAAACAGCCATGAGCCGGCAGCGGCGGTTGGTCGACCAACCTTGGCTCGCGGCACGGCTGACGATTCCTTTCATAGCCGTCACTGCGCCTGTACTGCTTTGCAAGAACTCGCTTGCGGCTCCATGATGAAAGGAACAACTCCATCACAGTCCCAGCCAGCGCTTCCGGCCGAGATCCCACTCGATGCCGCCGCCGTCACGGTGAACGCCGCTGAGATATTGGCCAATGCGCTTTTCGAGAACGGGCTGCCAAGGCACGAGCTGGAAGCCGAGGCCGTCCTCGATCATCGCGAAGCGACCGCTGGCGAGATTCGCGACGCCTGCCATCCGCCCCGACACATATTCGCCCGGCCCGCTCGGCGAATACGACAGCCCGCGCTCGGCTGCCATCTGACGGCCGACGCGTTCCACCTCCCGCCGCTCCAGCGTGGCGATGGCTCCGCGCGGGAAGGAGATGGATTTTCCGTTGTCCGTCGCGAGGCCCATTTCCACCAGCCGTTCGGCACGCCGGTGGAGCGCATTCTTCACGTCGCAACCGAAGCCTGCTTCTACTAACGAAGTCTGCTTGTCGGCGACGAGTTCGCGGTCGAGCCATGTCGCTCCGTCGCTCGCGATCTGCCGTTCGAGGTCGAAGGTCGAGAGCGTGCGCACGCGGAGTCCGTCGCCACCCTGAGCGAGGTCATAGGCTCGGCCGCGCTCGACGATATCCTTCGGCACGCGCCAATGGTCCGCGTCGACGCGTTCGACGTGCCCGGCCCGGCGCAGCGCCTCCAGTCGGCGGACATGGAAGCGGACGAAGGCCTCCGGGTCCTTGCCCTGCGGCTCGAAGCTATCGCGAATGCGTTCGAGATGAGCGCTCGGCCGGTAGACGCCGTCGTCCTCCGCGACGATGGCGATGTTGCGGTCGGCGGGCCTCGGACCGGAAACGGCGGGCGCGGCTTCAACGATCATGCCTCGGCCGACCTCCTCGATGCGGCTCGGATCGGCGAACTCCATGTGATGGACTCGTCCGTCGACGCCGTCGACGACGAGATAGACGCGCTCACTCATCTCGTCGCCGGCCAGCCCTTTGGCCAGCACCCGGCCGACGATCGGCTCCTTTCCGGTCTCCCCGTGGCAGGCATATTGCGCGATGCCGCGCTCGTCCGCCAGACCGTGACCGGCCAGCGCCCGACGGATGGTCTCGATCGCTTCGTTGCGCGCTCCCAATTCTTTCAGCATCGCCTCGGCACGGTCGGAAATCGCCCACCGCCCCGTCTCGAGTTCGGTGGTGAGGCCATAGCGTTCCAGCCGCCGCGCGCGACCGAGCAGCAGCGCCCGGTTTTCTCGGACAAGATAGGAGGCGCCTTCCCCGAGCCTGAGGTCAATGACGCCTTGTTCGCGCTGCTCGGCGAGCAGCATCTTGTCGAGCCGCGTCAGCTGCTCCGCCGCAACGTCGTTCGCGAGCTTCGCCTGAAGCTCGATCTCGCTCTGATGGCCGAGCTCCAGCGTGACGAGCTCGCTCGCCCGGTGACGAACGCCGTGAGCGATATAGTCGCCGGCGATATTGAGAATGCGGCCGTCGTCGAGCACGCCCCGGACGATGATGTGGGTGTGGGGATGGCCGGTGTTGTGATGGTCGACGGCGATCCAGTCGAGGCCAGTGTCGAGGTCCTTCTCCACCTGCCGCATGAGGTCGCGGGTGAAGCCTCGCAGGTCGGCCATGTCGCCGGCGTCCTCCGGCGCGACGATGAAGCGGAACTGATGACGATCGTCGCGTCCGCGCTCGACGAAGGCGCGACCGTCTGCCTCATTCTCGATCGCCGAATAGGCGTGGCCCTTCTCGCCGTCGCGGGTGACGCCATCGCGTTCGAGATAGCGGAGATGGGCGTCGACGGCTTTGCTCATCGCGCCGCGCATTTTTGGGCCGCGCGTTCCGCGTTGCGGGTTGAGCTTCACGACCCGCGCCTTCACGACGACGCGACGCGATCGAAACCGTCCGGCGGAGTCGCGCCGCCGGCCGCCGCCGTCTCTCGGCAGCGACGCCGCCACCTTCGCGCCTCGTCCCCGCGCGTTGAATCGGCCGCTTCCTTCTCCTTTCCGGCCGTCCGCCGACGCCGAACCTCGACCGATCCGGCCCGGATCGCCGCCGGCCTTTTGGACGGCGATCTCGACCTGCCGGACGAAGGAAAGCGAGCGCGGACTGACGCTCCTTCCGCCAGCTCGGGATCGACCGGGTCGAATGTGGAAATCGTCTCTGTCGTCGCTCGCCATTCCGAGACGATCGGCGTCGAAATCGGCCTGCGCAATGACTCTCAAGCGCCGATCGCAATGGAGCGCAAAAATACTGGCTGTAGCGTCGAAGCGGCGGGGCCTGCCACGTCACACCTCGCGAGCGCTGGCGTCTATCACGCTGCAAAGACGAACGAATTCGATTCTACCGGAAACTGCCGCACATCGCGTATTACCATGCCTGCGCATTTGTAGGCTGCAAAAACAAATGTGCAGACAACAACTTACGAGCGCAGCGAGGTGCGAACGTCAGTTCGCTTTATCTTGCCATCCCTCCCCTTCCCGCGTTCTGACCTTTGCACTATCACTAAGACGAAGTCTTGACCGCGAATCAACCTGCAAACAATGATGCTAAGTGCCGACTCGGGACTTACGGCAGATCCGCAGTGGCGCTGCATGTTCTGCACCAATCATCTGCTAGTCGACACGCGCATTGCCTGTCGAGATTGGGCCGATCGCGCAGCGCTGGACACCTCTATGGCGGGGACGCCGACCGCACGCGAAGGCACGATGCGAGGCCTGCCGTTACGCTCGATACGGGTTGGCATTGTGTGCGCCTCGTTCTTCTGTAAGGGCTCAGAGCGACATGAGACTTTGCAGCGTCCGCACAGCGGGCAACGAGGAACCCGGAGACCGAATGCGCGATCAATATGCCGGCGATGTCAGCGACGTTCTCAAAACTCACCTTCCTGCACGCCCTTGCCGACCGCGCGTTCGGTGTGGCCTGGTACCGTGCGCCCGGAGACGAAGGATGCGCGAACGGACGGCATCTCGAATGGCGCGACGAGGTGGCGTGGCGGCAGCCCGGTGACGAGCTTCATGCCGGGTTCGCCACGCTACCAGAGCGCAGCATCGCCACGCTCAAACGAGCAACGATCTGGCCGAAAGGAACACTCTTTCATCGTGAACCGATGCCGTCTCGTATGGAACGAAGCGCTTGGGGAACGCGCCAGCGGAGGGTTCTCGAAGGGGCGGACATCGTGTTTCTCGATCCCGACAATGGCGTCGGCGACGAGATGAAGAAGCATGCGGCCTTTTCCGAAATCCGGCTACTCCGCAACCGGTTCACGGCCGCGTGGGATTGGAGTTGGGGCTCATCAAGATGTACGCTCTGCCATGGAATATGCGCAGCGCGAGATAGGGGGAAACATGCTGTCGTATTGGGCCTACATCCTCATCGGTAACAACGACACTGGTAAAACTAGCTTCCAAAAGCACCTCGTGTCCAACCTCTGCAACGTGCAATACCAACGACTTCCGCGCAACTTCCTGACCGACATAACCCATCCTCGAATGCCCCGCGGCGTCGCAACACTTTCGACGATGAACCGTAGCTATCAGGAGAAGATCGTGGATTACGGCGACGTTGCCAGCTTCTTCCAAAGCCACTTCAAGGAGGCCGATATCTGCATTCTCTCTTCACATGCGCATACGCCATCGATTGACCACGTCCGCGACATGATCCGCGAGTTAAGGCGGCGCGCTTACAATGTCGCTGCCGTGTTTTTTAGCAATGGATATAACAATGAAGCCGCAGAAATCTCGCTTCTCGACTGGGACGAGCGGCTGTGGCTGGACAATCCACCCATCGAACAAGAGGCGGCAATCCAGTCACAAATCGCGCGGCTGGCGAACGAGTTTGCACATCTGCTGATCGCAAGGGCGACGATTCTTTAGACGACAATGGAAGTAGATACGAAAATACGGATTAGTCAAACGTTCAAAAAATTGGGAGCGCGGGGGTGTCTAAATACTTTAATGACAGTCCGATAGAGACGGCCGATGACGATCGGTACGACATCATGCCTTTCGCCAAGGCGCTCGCGACAAGCCTGCTTTCAATCGATAAGCCGGTCGGCACGACAATCGCAATCAACGGACCGTGGGGTTCGGGGAAAAGCAGCGCGGTCAACCTCGTTCGCGCTGAACTTGATGCCCTGAAGGATGAGAAGCTCAACATCGTCGATTTCAAATGCTGGTGGTATCGCGGAGAAGAAGCGATCGCGCTGGCTTTCCTCCAAGAACTGAACACCGCATTAAAGCCGGCACTTGGCGCCAAGATCAAAGACGCGATACCCGATCTTGGACGTCACATTTTACAGGCTGGTCCAGTCATCGGCACCGCAGTCTCGCTTGCGACGACGGGCGGGATCGGGACACTGGTTTCGGGCGGCGCCGCATTCGCAACGCGCTTTTTTCCCGAAAAGGATTCGCTTGAGAAGGTCTTCAAGAAAATATCGAAGGCGCTCGAAGAACAGGCTCGCCGCTTCCTCATTATTATTGATGATATCGACCGACTCTCTCCCGACGAAGCGCTGGCAATTTTTCGTCTCGTAAAGTCCGTCGGTCGGTTGCCGAACGTCATGTATCTCCTCGTCTTCGATCGGCAACTCGCCGATGCTGCCGTGCAGCAGCGGTATCCCTCGGAAGGGCCGCACTTCCTGGAAAAAATCATACAGGCTAGCTTTGAACTACCCGCGCCAAGCCAGACCGATTTGAACAATGCGTTGCTCTCGGCTGTCCAGGATATCTGCGGTTCACCCTCGGAGGAGCATATCGTCCGGTTTATGAACCTGTTCTATGATGCGGTAGCTCCATACCTGAATACACCGCACCACGTCACGCGGCTCATAAACGCGATGAGTGTCACCTGGCCAGCGGTCACGAACGAGATCAGCCGCGCCGACTATGTGACGCTGGAAACCTTGAGGCTCTACGAGCCGCTGTTATTTTCGGCTATCCGGCGCAATCGGGAAATCGCAACCGGCCAAACGTCGGTCGAGCAGGCGACCAGCCGCGATATTTCCAAATTTGCGCCGTTCCTGAACGGCATCCCAGAAGGCAAGCATGAGACGTTACGCGTCGTGCTTCAGCGGCTGTTCCCGGCCCTTGAGGACACAAGCTATGGTGCAGGTTTCTCCGAGATTTGGGACAGCGAACGTCGCGTCTGTTTATCGAAACATTTCGATACGTATTTCAGGTTATCGCTTAGCGAAGAGACGATATCCATGACCGAACTGAATGAGTTGGTCGCACGCGCTGATGATCGGGCCTTCGTTCGAGAACGACTGCTTCGCGCGCGTGGCCAACTTCGGAAGAGTGGAAAGTCCATGGTGCCGGTCGTTCTCGATGAACTGACTTCTCATGGAAAGGAGATCGGCCGTGACAAGGTCGAAAGCTTCCTCTGCACACTCTTCGCTATCGTAGACGACATCACGCGCCAAGAAGATGGCGAGCGTGGCTTTGCGATGGCAAATACTCATCTTCGAGTCCATTGGCTGATCCGCCGCCTCACCGAAGATCGTTTTTCACTCGAAGAGAAGACGAGCCTCTATCTCACGGCGACAGAAGCTGCCTCGATGGGGTGGCTGATCGACTTCGTATCGTCGGCGGTCAATGATTATCACCCGAGAGACGGTCGTTCCGTGGACGGTTCAACGTGCCTGGTCACCGAAGATGCGATTCCCAAGTTGAAAAGCCGAGCCCTTGCAGCGTTGCGGAATGCTGCGGAAAGCAGAGTTTTGCTTCGCGACGGCAATCTGATGTACAATATCTATCGCTGGCGTGACTTCGGCGATGATGAAGGTGCCGAAGCAAAGGCGTGGCTTCGTGAAGTTATGAACAATGACGCGGCTCTGGTTATCATCGCAAAGAGTCTGACCGGCGAATCGTGGTCAACAAGCCTCGGCGGCTTTGGCGGGTTAGGAGACCGGGTCTCGCGCCGCAATGTCCGCGCGCAGATCGGAAAGGAATTCGATCTTTTCGATACTATCGTCTTTCAAGGGGAGCTTGAGCGCATTGCGCGGGAGCGCAAGCTTCCTGAAGTGGATATTGAGGCAATAGAGGTGTTTTTGAGCGCTTGGGCAAATCGTCGGGAAGGGCGTGACGATTGATGACGACCATCTAAACGCAAAACTGCCCCGCGTTAACAGAGACGGTGATTGATTTATGTTTGAAGTGGTTGCAGGGGGGGGAGGCGGCCATTGGTTGTTTGGCCGATCGCCGAATTCCGCAATGCGCCAACTCTCCGCGCCGGAATTCCGAAATTTCATGGCGCCAGAGGGGATCACCCGCGGCTGACGAACCGTAGCTGTTTCGCTTTGTGCGATGACCCGCTAAATTCTCCGCGATGCGAAAACCGCGATCCGCCACCTCTGCGACGAAGAGACCGCGCACCTACGCGACAGGCGGAGGCAACGCGACGGCCTCTGGCGTGAACTTCCAGCAAAGCCTCGGGGCTGTGTTCGGCTTGTGGATGCTGACCGAAGTGCCCATCGATCATCGGTTAGCGTTGGGCGACGCCAGGGTTGTCACAATCCGGATGGAAACCGAGGCACCGCTGGACGATGCCCTGGCTCTGACGTCCGACGGGGGTGTCATCGCCGCGCAGGCCAAGAACCACCTGTCTCTTTCCTCAGCCCTCCAAAGTGACTTCGGAAAGACCGTCGAACAGATTGTGCGTCAGTGGCGTCTCTGCCACGATGGCGCCGGTGACCTCGGGTGGAACCGCCCGCTCGACCGCGCAAAGGACCGGCTCGTGATCGCCGTCGGAACTGGCTCGCCGGCCACCATGCGGGTCCATCTGGCTCGAGGCCTCGAGGCCCGTCGCCAGCCTGGGCCGCCACTGCTGACCGCAGATGAAACCAGGGCTATGGGCCAATTCGATGCATGCATCCGCCTCGCCTGGAGTGCGTCGACAACGGAGCCCCTGACCAAAGGCGTTTTGCTGGCAATCTCGCACCTGACGTTCGTTTACACCATTGATCCCGATGGTGCGGATCGAGCAGCGCTGGCCGTCGCCCTTGGTCCGGCGTTGGCGTCGCCTAGGGATGGGCCGTCCGTCCTGAATCTTCTGGAACGGATTGCCGGGGACTTGATGAGCACGCGCGGCGGTCGCGATATCTCGCAGCTACGCAGCGATCTGATCGGGCGAGGCGCCAAGCTTGCCGCCCGTCCAGACTACCGCGACGACATCGCTGCCCTTGCAGCCTACTCGCTTCAGACCGAGCAGACTCTTCGCGCGCTCGAAGTGGTGGAGCCTGAGGCCGGCATCCCAGTGGGAATTGTTCGTCACTGTCAGCCCGCGGTGAACGCGGCGACGCTGGGCGGGAACCTCCTCCTGATCGGCGAACCTGGTGCCGGGAAGAGCGCCGTTATCAACGCTCTAGGCAGAGCGCTCCGCAGTCAGGGCCACGATGTCGTTGAACTCGCAGTCGACCGGTTTTCCATCGAGTCCTTGGAGGGGCTGTCGCGGACGCTACGGCTTCGTCATGACCTACCGGTGATCCTTGGCGCGTGGGATGGGCCCGCTCCGGCCTTTTTATTGATTGACGCCCTCGACGCCAGCCGCGGCGGTCCGGCCGAGGCCGCCTTCAAACGTCTTATCGCAGCGGTAATCGAACAGGGCAGTCGTTGGATCGTGGTGGCGTCGATCCGCACCTTTGATCTGCGCCTTGGGCAGAGTTTCCGGGCCCTCTTCAAAGGAACGCCTCCGGATCGCACGCTTCAGGAAGAGAGTTTCCCCCTTGTCCGGCATATTCGGGTGCCACCTTGGTCTGAGCTGGAATTCGAACAGCTCCTCGATCAGTCGCCTAGGCTCGCAGCCGTTCTTCGGCACTCTCCGGCCAAGCTTCGCGAACTGGCGATGGTGCCGTTCAACACCCGTCTATTGGCTGAACTCATAGCGTCCGGCGCAATGAGCGACGACTTCACTTCGGTCGATTCTCAGATCGCACTGCTGGACCTCTATTGGGAACGGCGCGTGGAGCACCATGGCGCAGCAGGGGAAGTCTGCCTCCGCGCCGTCGTGACCGAAATGGTGAACCACCACGCGCTACGGGCTCCGCGGATGGCCGTCGCAGCCGCGAATCCTATCGCGCTAGATGCGCTCACCGGCGAGGGCGTTCTGATATCCACCGATCAGCAGCGCTCGATCCAATTCAGGCATCATCTCCTCTTCGACTATGTGGCGAGCCGCGTGTTCCTGGACCCCGACGCCGTCATGTCAGGGCAAGCAATCTTTCCGAAGGCCGGAGGCCTTGGGCTCATCCTTGCCCCCGCGATGAGCTTTCTGTTGCTGGGGCTATGGTCGAGCGACCCTGGGCACGTCCGTTTCTGGACAGCTGTCAGCCAACTGCTCGGTGCCTCGGACTGCGATCCGGTTATCCGCAGCACCACCGCTCGCATGGCGGCCGAACTCCCGTCCGAGCCTGGAGACATCATGCCTTTCGCGAGCGCCGTCGGCGGAGAAGATCCGAAAGGGATCGCGGCACTGCCGCATGTCGCGGGCGCAGTAGCGGTTAGGCTCGAGGACGACCCGACTACCCCCCTCACCCCGTGGGTGAACCTCGAGCTGGAGCTATCTCGCAATCCAGCTCCGGTGGCCGGCGTTCTGAGGATGCTAGGCTACATGCTCGTTGATCGAGTGAAGGACGCCGGTTTGCGGGCCAACCTGGGCACCGCCGTACGCGCCTTGCTCGCCCACGGCTACACCCTCTCGGATTCCAGGAGTCTCGCAACGCCCGCCATCGGATTCGTCGCCGACACGATCGCGACCGACGTCCAGGCGTCCGTCCGGTTGCTGGGTCAAGTCCTCACGGACCGACGGTTTGAGTCTTTCGGGTCCGAAGAGCTTCCCGCTTTGTCACGGAAAATCAACGCCATCGCTCCGATCGCGCCGGACTTCGCCGCCGACGTCTACGGTGCTGTCTACACGCGCCAGGTTACGGAGGACCGGCAGACATCCATGGGCGGCGGCCGAATCCTGAATCTGACGTCGAATGCGCGGCAGGATTTCGAATCCGCGCGCTGGTCGTTGAGCGAGTACTTCCCGAATTTTTTGGCAGCCTCGCCGGTTACAGCTACCAAGGCGTTGCTGGCGGCCATGAGCGGCTACGTGGCTCGACAGCATCCTATCCCCGAAGGACTCGACGAACGCACCATTTCGGGCCCGAACGGCGACGTTCGCCTTCAACCGGACCACAGCCATATTTGGGCGCACGAGGTGCATCCTCAATCTGCTGAGGACGCGGACGCGCTCCTCTCAAAATTCGAGACGTTCCTCGAAACCGGCGAGGAAGGCTCTGTGATCCCCGCGGCGGATCACGCCGTCCGGCATGCAACGCTCGCGGTGGTTTGGTCCCGCCTGTTCATGGCCGCGGCCGCACGGGGCGGAGCATTGGCTGACCTCTTGGGCCCCTACGCGTTACGGCTCGCCTTTATCATCTCACCCGACACGCGCAAGGACGCTATCGACCTTGTCGCCGCCCGTTATGACGCTCTCACCGAGGCTGATCGGGCAGCTTTCGAAACCGAGGCCATGGAAGTTGGCCTCGACACCTTTGCGCATCCCATGGAAGCCAGGCAACGCCTGCTCAGACGCCTCTTTGGGGCGATTGGACTCGACCGGCTCACGACGCAGGAAGCGCACCAGATGCTAGCTGACCTGTCGACCGGCGAGGAGATCAATCCGCGATTGTTCCGGCTCACCGGGGAAGCGATCGAGCCGGAAACTTACTACTGGATGGATCAGACCACCCGAGCGACTCAAGAGGTTGTCGACATGATCGGCGCGCTTGAGGCGGCATGCGACGAACTTCATCTAAATCTGAACGACAACCAGCCGCTCGCGACTCTCGACGACGCCATCTCTGTGCTCATGGATCTGCGGAGGCAGATTGACGCGGGGGCTGTATCGGATGCGGCACTCAACAGCCGAGCCGAAGGGACCTTCGCGCAGGGCGTTCACAAGCTTATCCAAAGCGAACTCGTCGACGCAGACACCCCCGCCGAGGCTGTGGCCGCAATTGTGAAATGGATCGAAGCCGCATGTTCATCGAGCTACCCGGAGACGGACACCGATACGGAGGCCAGCTTCGAACGTTCACAGGCCTGGGGATCGCCTTCAGCCAGACTTGAGGGTGCCGCGGCGGCCCTAGACCTCTGCCTGAAGCGGCCGGAAACTTATGGATCGCTCGAACCTATCATCGATCGCATGCTTATCGATCCTCATCCCGCCGTTCGGATGAACGCAGCAGCTCATCTTGTTCGGATTTGGGAGCTCGACCGTCATGGGTTCTGGAAGCGCGCAGCTCGGATCGTAGCCACGGAGGACAACCGGAGCGTTCTCGACTCCTTCGTCACCGCAAGGCTCGGAAACTTGATGTGGCACGGCGCCGCTCGAGAGGTCGCCGACCTCGTTTTGCCTTTGGCCGATCGCCTGCCCGTGAGCGAGTCCCGAAATGCCACCATTCGCAAACACCTCGTCCAGATGACTCTCCTGTTTTGGTTGCGCTTTGACTTTCAAGATGCGGACGCCCGAGTGCGCTCCTGGTTTGCCGACTCGGTGGACAATGTGGAAGTTGTCCGCGAGGCGATCCAGTGGCTCCGCAACGATTACACTGCTGGCCTTCGCGGCCAGGCCGATCCCGCTGCCCCAGAAAAACGTCGCCTCACCATCGACGTGCTCGCCCAGGCGGTTCAGCAAGCGGCCGACGAACTGACCAGCTATAGCGACTTCGCGGGCCTGAACGAGGGCCTGAAGGCGCGGGCGCAGAGCGCGATGCGGATTATCGACATGGCTTGCCAGCAGCTCTACTTTAGCTCCGGCGCATTTCAGCACGCGCACCAACAGGACGCGCGGACTCCGCTGGCTGCCGAGGACGCCGAAATCTTCTTCCGTGAGATCGCGCCGACGTTACGGCGGATCGGCCAACACGGCGGGCCTCACACGATCTACTACCTCATCCAGCTCCTCGAGCACATTCTGGAGGCTGATCCTGCGGGTGTCTTTGACATCGTCGCGTTTGCTGTCCTGCACGGCCGGCAGGGTGGGTACGAATATGAGAGTCTGGGCGCCGACCTCATGGTGAAGCTCGTCGGGCGATATCTAGCCGACCACAAAGAGATCTTCGATGACCCACAACTGCGAGCCGCCTTGGTCGACACCCTCGAGGCCTTTGTCGCGGCAGGCTGGCCGTCCGCCCGGCGCTTATTCTATCGTAAGCGGTGCGAGCGTCCCACCTCGAAAAAGTTTGAGTGACGCGCGATCCTCTTCAAGTGATTTGGCCAGAGGAGGGTCGGGCGTTGGATCATTCCATGCTTGAAGCCATGCATGAAGGCAGAACTTATCAACGGGTG